>CAJXUU010000006.1 GCA_913061325.1 uncultured Saprospirales bacterium
ACTTGATCATCCCGAGAATCTCAGATTCTCTATAATGATCTACGTGTTTGCTTTACAAACTACTTGATCATCCCGAGAATCTCAGATTCTCTATAATGATCTACGTGTTTGCTTTACAAACTACTTGATCATCCCGAGAATCTCAGATTCTCTATAATGATCTACGTGTTTGCTTTACAAACTACTTGATCATCCCGAGAATCTCAGATTCTCTATAATGATCTACGTGTTTGCTTTACAAACCACTTGATCGCTTTATAATGTTGACGACTACTTCTTTTACTCATCACACTTTTCTATCTTTTTATAAGAGAGGCAAATTTGTAGTTAAATACAAAGTCGATCGATTCATAAATATATCTTTATTCTCCACCAATGATTGTCTTGCCAGACAGCCCTCCTTTTTTCCAGCCGAGGCATCTTTATCGAAAGTGCCCAATCGTAAATATGTTTATAATCTAGAGAAAAAAAATAGCAAAAATGCGACGTGTGTTTTCTGCGAAACGGGTGTTTTCTTTGAAAGCCATCCCTCTTACCACCACTTACCTTAAACCTAAATATGATTTTGTTTCGCGAAAGCTACACAAATCGCTGTATTTCTGAATTATACGCTTATTCTACCTTCCTTTTCTTTTCCGATTATAATTAATACTAATAAAATGCATTGTTAGGAACTCAAACATTAAACGTCAAACGGTAGACGCGATTCCATTAGCAACACAGTTGCATGTTTTCTACGAAAGCCAATCAATAGCTATCACTTTTAGATTCCAATACCTTTTCAACTAAATTGATCTATAGGTCTTACCTCACGAGCTCACTACAATTAGAGATATTATACTAAATTCATTGATAATCGGCTTAAAACATTTCATTACCTTTCCAGCATGATAAGAATCGCATATCTCATATGCTTAAGTATTTGTTTTTGTTTAGCATCCACGCAAGCTCAGCATGGGATATCTGCCGTATATGCACGTTCTAAAGTCATAAAACATAGAGATAATTTATTATTTGATGTACCATCCTTAACAAACGAATTTAGACTTACCTACACTTATCAAACAAACGGTGATAAAGCTTGGGAAAGATTCTGGAAAAAGCCTAGAATAGCCCTTAATGGAATCTATGTCGACTTTGGTAATGAAGTATTGGGGAGTGCATTTGCTATAGTTCCTGAGCTGCATTTTTCTTTGGCTCGGTATAAAAAACTTCTACTCAACATGCAATTTGGCACTGGAGTGGCCTATCTAACAAAACCATTCGATCCTATAGACAATCCGAACAATAATGCGATCGGCTCAAATCTGAATAATATCTCTTCACTTAAATTCGGAATAGAATATCCATGTAATGATAGATTGACCACCAGTCTATCAACAGGCTTGGTACACTTATCTAATGGACTTAGCTCTAGCCCGAATACTGGACTCAATATATATGGAGCCTCGTTGAATGTGAATTACAAATTTAAAGTCCGAAATCTCAAAGATGAAGAATCGATAAGTATCAGAAACAATGAAGAGTCTGCAACTTATCGAAAATGGATCGTAGACGCTCAGTATCATTATGGATTTACTGAACATTCAACTACGGGAGGTCCAAAATATGGCGTCCACGCTATTTCTCTAGGTGCAGGATATAGATATAAGGAATTCATGACTGTCCTCGCCGGTGCAGAATACGAGTACAATGATAGAGCCTACACTTTCTTCAAACGTAATTTCGAAACGGAAGAGGATTCTCGCCGTATGGCAAAACGATCTATCCTTTATATAGAAAATGAATTTAGATATGGGGCGGTATTCAACAGATTCCGCTTAGGTTTCTATGTTGGCTGGCCATATGCGAAAACCAAGTCAAATTACATAAAAGTAGTTACAGGAATATATCTGCCTAACATAAAAGGTTATGGAAAACCATACATTGGAGTAACACTCAAAACGCACACATCAATAGCCGATTATCTAGCAATAATGGGCGGGATCTCTTTCTAATGCTAAGTCTTCTGAAAAAATAAAGTGTTGAGCAAATCTTGCAGAATACGCTTTTGATACTCTAAAAACCTAAAGTGAAATTATTAAAAACAGATGATTTGAAAAAAAAGTCTCAAAAGTGTAGCATAAGAATTTGAAAAGTTATAAATTTGCGCTCGCTTAGCAGAAATGCGATGCTAAATTGACCTATGGTGTAATTGGTAACACAGCAGTTTTTGGTTCTGCCATTCTAGGTTCAAGTCCTAGTAGGTCAACATAAGAAAGCCTTGGAAATTTAAATTTTCTGAGGCTTTTTTATTGGGGAATTTCATTTCGACTGAAAATAAGGAATGAATTTGAATCCTCTGCATTCGGATACTTAGATGCAGCATTAGTATATTTATCTTACAGAATCATATTGAGAGCTACTGTTTTTTTTAGAATATACAAACTGCCATAGTGTATTTCTGTTTGCTCTAAACCCACCTGCAGCACTTAATAAGAAAAATCTCCACATTCGATAAAAGCGATTACTGTAACCATTTAATTCGTGCCAGCTCTCGTCGAAGTTTTCGTACCAGTTTAAAAGTGTCCGATCATAATCACCTCCAATATTCTGAAGATCTCGGAGATATAATGCATGCTCTGAAGCATTAGCTACCTGTGCCAAAGTTGGAAGCACGCCACCTGGAAATATATATTTATCTGTCCACTGGTCAAATGCAGTTTTCCTATGATTTGTGCCGATTGTGTGAAGTAAAAATAAGCCATCATCCATAAGGCAACGCTTCACTACTTCCATATAGGTTTTATAATTTTTAGGTCCTACATGTTCAAACATTCCGACAGATACAATGTGGTTAAAAGGTTCATCTAATTCCCTATAATCTTGGTATCTAAACTCTACATCTAAATGCTTGTATCTCTCTTTTGCAAGCGAAATTTGCTCTTTAGACACGGTAATTCCAGTTACTTTTGCTCCATATTTCTCTGCCGCATATCCAGCAAAGCTGCCCCACCCACAGCCAATGTCTAAGACCGTTTGACCTTCTTTGACACCAATCTTCCGACATATTAAATCAAGCTTAGCTTCCTGGGCATCATCAATTGTCTCTGAATCCCTCCAGTAGCCACAGGTATATGTCATCCTCTTATCTAACATGCGTTCGTATAGATCATTTCCAATATCATAATGCTTCTCACCAATCTCAAATGCCCGAGATTTTCTTTGGCTGTTCATTAACCAAGCTTTAGCAATTGGAATCACCATTTTGAGAGGTTGTATTTTACTTTCAAGATCGGCTCTAAGCACCTTATCAAACATGACATCCATCGCTTCACAATCCCAATCTCCATCCATATAAGATTCCCCAAGTCCAAGTGTTCCTTCTGATAAAACTCTATTATAGAACCTTTCATCATTGACCTGTATATCCCACGGCCTATCACAATTGACCTTTATATCTGCCATGGCTAAAATCTCATGTATTTTATCTTTTGCACTACCCATATCTATGTAAGTTAACAAAACTAACTATCATTTTCAACCACAACTCAAATCGGGATAAAAACAGGGATAAAAGCAATAAATCAGAAAAGACCACAAATGGTTTTACAAATAATCATCTACCCAGCAAATTTTTCCTTTTCTTCAAATACCCTATTCATATCTATACTTATAAATTAATTTTACATCTAATCTAACCTTCAAAATATAAATTCCATTTCGCAGATTTGCAGTCTCGATCACCGCATTTTCAGAACTCACACCAATGCCAATCATTGAATTCAAATTTTCACCATTAAGGTTATAAATTATTATATCCGATTCCTTCAGCCCTTCATGATCAATCGTAATCTGATTGTTGAATGGGTTGGGGAAAACACTAATTTCCTGTTTATCTTCATCTGATTGCACAGAATCAGCTACATCTTCCTCGACAGTGACGGTTTGACTATGTGTTATCGGACGCATGCAATCGTCAATATATTCCCATGTATATGTTACAGAAATGCCACAAGTATCTAAAGTGCCATCGCTTGTAGGATCGACTGTCCCTTCGATCAAACAACTGCCAGTTCCTCCATTTGTATACATTAGAGTATCAGGAGTAAATGTCTCAATTTCATCACAATTTATGGTAATATCCCCCGGTGGGTTTACAAAACTAGCTTCTGAAATTGGTTCTACAGTAACCATTTGAGTATGGCTTATAGAACGTCCACATACGTCTGAAAAATCCCAGGTATAAGTCACAGAATTTCCACATAGATCTAAAGTACCATCGCTTATAGGATCAATTGTCCCTTCGATCACACAATTTCCAGTTCCTTCATTTGTATACGTCAGGGTCTGAGGAGTAAATATTTGTCCTTCTTCACAATTTAAGGTAATATTCGCTGGTGGATTTACAAAACTAGCTTCTGAAACTGGTTCTACTGTGACCATTTGAGCATGGCTTATATTCCGTCCACACACATCAGTAAACTCCCAGGTATAAGTCACAGAACCTCCACATAGATCAAATGTACCTGCTGATGTCGGACTGACTGTTCCACTTATTTCACATGTTCCAGTGGCCATGTTTGTATAATCCAATTCGACAGGCATGAATATTTGAGCAGAATCACAAGTTATCACGCTATCTGCAGGGGGTGACACAAAAACAGCTTCAGGTATGGGATCAAGCGTAATGGTTTGAGTGTATGTCCCAATATTGGCACAGCCATCTGTAAATGTCCATGTTCTATCTATTGTACCACCGGCGCAAAGTGTATAATTTTCCACAACTACAGGCATGACTGTACCTGTACCAGCACAATTGTCCGTCCAAGTTACTTCTTCATTTTCTATTATATCTTCCACACAGTCCAATGTTATATCGGCGGGTTCACCAGAAAATACAGGATCTTCCGTATCTTCGAAAGTAATGCCTATGTCATCCAAAGAACAACAATTTGCTACACAATCTGGAAGTGTCCATACATTTCCCACCATTGGAAGCAATGGATTATCAGCCGTAACAAAGCTATAGTAATAAGCAGTAAATATTCCGCATTGATCATATGTCAGACTTGCGGTAAGTGCCTCAACTATTTGAACCACCGCTCCGTCTGAACCGATAATAATTATATATCCAGAAAGAGCTGGATCAGGGTTCGTATCAACAACTGTAATAATACTTGTTTCATCTGGACAAAGCGTTGCTGGGTCTGCTTGGATATTTCCAATTCCAGGTCCATTTACAAGAATTGTCATGCAGTTAGGAGGTGGAGAATCGGATTCCGGAACGCAAGGAAGGTTGGATACATCCACACAAAGTTCATAACTCCCTGGAATATCCCAATTGATATCGATCGTATATTGCTCTTCACCCTCATCTATATGTACACCATCTAAGTAATAATAATATTCTTCAGCACCATCCAATCCTACCGTGACATCTTCTGCAGTATACGTTTCGGTATCGCCAATACAGACACTTTGAGGGCCGAATATTCCATTTTCCCAAGGAGTAATTTCTCCATTTCCGCAAACCCCTACCACATTTATAGCCACATTGCATGTTGATAATGCACAGCCATCCACCATAAAATAATAAGTACCACCTATTTCTAAGCCAGTAGCTGTAAAAGTCTGCATGTTCGGAACTTCGCCCGCTGAGTCGAAACATGTTTCATCCCCATTAGTAACGCATTCAACAGCATTCCAACCACCCCCATCAGATGTTGGACAATTAGCAAATAATGCCATTTGGATTCCAAAATTGTTGGTATTAGTTCCTGTATTAAGCCCTGGAGTACAATTATTAACTAATACGTCAAGCGTTATAGTTTCACACCAAACTATAAAAGCAAAAAAGTTTACATTATGGGGAAAACCTCCATCAGGCAATCCTGGGCATAAATCACCGTCCAAATCACCAGTATTAGCTACATCAGACATTGAAAATTCAAATCCATCCAAATCATCCGGAGTACATAATATTCCAGCTGTTTCGCAAAAACACCCAACTCCATTATTATCAGGATCGTCACAAGGTAATGCCTCAAATTGAGCAGAAATAGCTATAGAGAAAAACAAATGAGCAGATAAAACCAGAATTAATCTTCCAAAAAATGTAATTGACTTTGTCATTAGAATTATTTACTTGTTACAAGACACGAATAAGTACCTATATGGTCTATAGAATTGAATCCCCAAAATAGTAACCTGCTTTTAAAATCGACTAAGTAAATATAGTAACCAAGTTTTACATAGAATAATAATTTTCTGATATAGGTCTAGGCAATGCTTAGAGTTTGTATTTATTCATCGTCAATGCCATATAATGAATTTCGTATGTTCTCGTTTTGAAACCATCGGTTTTCCACCTAGAATCGCCTAAATTTCAACATTTACAAAAAACACCTCTGATCAAGCTTCTACGTTTTTCTTTCGTTTTGCTCTACCTTACTATAACTAATATAGCGTGGCACCCTTTTTTAACCAGATTCTAAAAGTCTTTCCAAGCTTATCCACAATTCCTGAGTATTTCAAAGGGGTATAGTAGCAAGAACAAAATAATCTCCAACCCTAAAATTCTACTTTATCGGCCTTATCTTCTGCTGTCTTGCCTCTCTGATATTAATTTCCATATACTCTGGATTTCCTTGTTTGATACCTGGTTCGGCTTTTTCGTAATATGCCTTTGTAGCATAGTCAATAGCATTTATGAAAGAGGCGTAGGATTGGTCAACATCTGTCCTTTGTCCACCCGTTGAAGATACATTTTCAATATCCAATCCGCCCATACTTGTCGTTTCTAATGCCAACTTCTGACTCCCATCTTCAGTCCTACTAAAAGCCAAATATGCATGACCTGGCACTAGGACAATAGATACATCAATCCCTATTTTATATAAAAACGATGCAAACAACACCGTGCCATCAATGCAATTTGCCTGAGAGGATTTCAAAGCATCTTTGACAAACCGCACCACTTGACCGCTAGATCGATCATCACTTCCACTTTGGGTAGTTATGTTGCTGTATTTGAATCCCTTTTTTTGAAAATGGTACCACATTGTAAATACCTCCATCATTACTTCTTCTTCTGTTCCTTGATATCCTTTCCAACTATTTATAATATTGTGGTCCAGCATTTTTCCCAGTTCAAGATCCAAGTCGGGTTCATTCTCATTGACATATGCGGCAAAAATGAAATTTAGCGAATGCGTATTGCCGTGATGATCCTGGCCAATAAATACCGCATCATTAATACTTCTTGTCCATACGACCTCAAGCGTCTCTCCGAGCAATTCATTATTCAAATAAATGGCATATTTAAAATTTACCGCTTTGGCCTGTTTTATTTCTCTTAACGCATCATAATCATATTCCATAATTGGAAAAATTTCTGTCAATCCATCTTTGGAAACAGTTATGGTATAGCTACTTTTTTTTACCAATGGTTCACCCTCAATCTCAATCCGAACAATGGAGCCAATCGGAAACTTATCGATTTGCACACCAAAATATCCATTCCTGTCTCCATAATAATTGTAGGAATTTTCTTCCGATTCTAATGTTGTATTTTGCGCCCAAGTAGATGTCGCCAATACATACGAAGGATAAAAATCTGAACCAAACCTCTTAATTGGAGCCCACCTTATCTGAGAATAATCCGCTTGTTGCACATCTTTTTGTAATTCAGATATATAAGTCAATACAAATTCGACAGCTTCTTCCACAATCGGCTCTTCATTCCCATCCATCGGCATGACTATTAATGTCAGCTCCTCTGTTTCAAATGGTATGTAGGCATAGTATTCACCGAGCAATCCGATTAAGCCTTCTTCATCCAACACAAAAATAGCTTCATAATAACTACCATCCGAATCAGCAAATAATCCCATGACCCCTTCTTCCGTTTCTTCAAGATGAAGACTCACTTCACCATCGCTGTATACTCCATTGATGGATTGGCCATTTACCACAGATACAGTTGCCATAGAAATTATAAAAATTAAGAAAAATATTGCTTTCTTAATATACAAGTTATCTAAAATCATTTTTGGAGGGGGTTGGATGTTTTTAAATTCAAATACTCTAGAATAAATTATTCAACGGCATAAATGCGTAAACATTCATTCTGTTTTACTTCAAGTAACACAATATATGACAATATTTTTTTTGGTGTACATATCATATTGGAAATAAACATGCAATTTGATATACCACATAGCCTTCTATAATTGAAAAATCAATACTAAATTTAATTTCTCTTTTGTGAACAAATATTTCACATCCTACAAATTAACAATTCTCAGTCCTCCTATTGAAAATGTAACATCTCAAAAATAGTATGATCCACACTAAAAATAAGGTGAGTTAATTGATTTATATTTAGATCTATTCAAATAGCTAATTTTAATGTTGCTCAAATTAATCGCCATTTTTGTATAACTTGACAAATAAAATCTTATTAAAACAATCCCTTTGTCCATGTTTGTAGCGCGTTTGAATTTCCTTAAAAGAATTTTAGTCATTGTCCAAAACAGTAAAGTGATCAAGCAGACATAATCATCATGCGAAAAAAATGCAATAGAAATATATTGTTTTTGTTTTGGATATTGTTTTTATCAGCCATAAACAGCAATTTGTATGCACAAATTTGTTGTTGTGATGACATTTCAGAGATCGAAGTTCCTGGTGGAGATTTTGAAATTCCTCCGTTTCCACCTGATGGTGGGTGGATTGATTATAATGTTGGCCAATTTTTAGGGCCCTGGGAAATAGTCACAGGATCAATTAGTCATCATGACGATGGACATAATAATTTAGGAGCTGGAAATCCTAATCCTTCTACTGCACATCTTGATATAAATGGGTCTTCTGTAGGTAGTATTTGTCAAGAAATTTCTGGATTTGTAATAGGTCAAGAATATGAGTTGGTTTTTTATTACGCAATTCATAATGCTTTAGATATGGCTTCCGCTACTGTCGAAATAAATGGAGGAACTACATTAAGTGAAACTTGGAATGCTACCAATGTAGGAAGCAATCTATGGCTTGAAGCTTCTTATTTTTTTATCGCAACTGCAGAAATCATGGATCTTTGCTTTCAGAGCAACACCAATGTAAATTGTTGTGGAATGTTGATTGATGATATACAAATCTTGATTACATGTATTGAAGATATTGAGCTTCCAGAAATAATAACGATGCCTTCAGATGCCACATTCCAATGCATTGATGATGTTCCTGAATCTATAGATCTTGAAGCCTTGGATAATTGTGATAATGACTTGTCTATTGTATTTACGGAAGAATTCAGTTCTAATAATTTATGTGAAGTTGTAATATCCAGGACCTGGACGGTGGAGGATGATTGTGGAAATATTGCAAATCATACCCAACTAATTTTTGTGATAGACTTAGATCCACCAGAAATCGCACAGCCTTTGATTAATTTGGTGGTAAATTGTGATGAAGATGTTGAGGGTATATTTTTTGATTGGATTGACAATTTTGGTGGAGGAATAGTATTTGATGATTGCACTGATTTCTACTCCCTTACGGACTATCAAATATCCGATTTTGAGGCATGTTCTGAAAACGAAGTAACATTTACTTTTGGTGATTTCTGTGGAAATGAAATAATTGAAACTGCCTTTTTCAATATTGTAGATAACCAAGCTCCTGTATTTGATAGTCTACCTCAAGATCTGAATATACCCTGTGGTGATGATGCCCAAATACTTATAGAAAATTGGTTGACTCAAAATGCATATTCCGACGTAATTGACAATTGCTCTTATAATTTAGAAAACAACTTCAATGGTAATTATAATGAGTCACAAACAGTAACTTTTACTGCCACAGATTTATGTGGTAACGCTGTTTCATCTGATGCCGAAATAACAATAATTACCGATGTAGAAATAATTCAAATCGATACATTCACTTGTAATTCTGAACAAGCAGGCATAATTGAAATCCAAATTGACAACGAATTTTGTGACAGTCTTATCCAGCTAAATTTTATACTACTTCCTTCTGACACGCTTAATTTAGAGGTAAATACATGCAATATTTTAGATGTAGGATTAGATACAGTTTATCTAACCAACTCCTCAAATTGTGACAGTCTAATAATTACAAATTCGACCTTTACTCCAGGTGATACGTTATACAATAATGTTACTACGTGTAATGTTAATCAGATTGGCGCTGATACACTATTCTTATTCAATACAAATAATTGCGATAGCCTAGTTGTCATTAATACTATATATGCTGAGGGGGATACACTTTATTATAATGTCACTTCCTGTGACATTGATCAGATGGGCACTGATACTCTATTCTTAGTCAATACTAATAATTGCGACAGCTTAGTACTCATCTATACTACATACTCAGAGGGGGACACATTATACAATGAGGTTACAACCTGTGATGTTGATCAGATCGGTGCTGACACTCTATTTTTAGTCAATATAAATAATTGCGATAGTTTGGTAATCACGTCAACCTATCTATCTCAGAATGATACAATTCAAATAACAGAATATAGTTGTGATATTGAGCAACCAGAATACAATAACTTTATCCTACCTGGTCCAATATGTGATACCGTAGTTTTATTGGAATTGTTACCATTAGAAAGCGACCTGACAGTACTAGAATTTAATTCATGTAAAATTTCCGAGATAGGTGTATTTACAGAAAATTACACCAATCAAAATGGTTGCGATAGTATAGTCATGACAAGTTTTATCTATATACCTCTGGATACTATTTTTGTGAATTCAGAAACATGTTTTTTTGAAGAATTGCAACAAGACACGTTGATAGTATTTTCTGGAGACTGTGACAGCACTTTTGTTTATTCCACCATCTTACAAGAAGAAAACAAAACCTTTATTGAAACCTTTACATGTGACTCTAATGATGTACAAATTGATACCAATTTTTATCAAAATCAATTCGGATGTGACTCTCTAGTACTCACAACATATTATTATAATCCAATAGATTTCGAGTTGATTACTGACTATGATCCTTGCCTTGACAATCAAGACTACCAAGTCGAAATAATAAACACTCAAGGTTCATCTCAACCTTACTTATATTCAATAGATGGGTTTGACTTTTCTGAACAGACAGATTATTCAATTGTAGACTCTGGTACTTATGTAATCTATGCCCAAGACATAAATGGATGCGTTTCTGAAGGATTGGAAGTTACCATTGAATTTCATTCACCAATTGAAGCAAGTCTTCCTTCTAATATCTCCATCACTTTAGGAACACCACATCAAATCTTTATTGAATTTTCTAAAGAGCCTGATACATTTTATTGGTCTGACGCAAACCTTGTATCATGTACTTCTTGTCTTGATCCGTTTATCATTGTTGAACAAGATGTTGAGCTGATTTTATTTTACACTGATCAATTTAACTGCCTCTTCAGCGATACAATAAATATAAAAATTGATGAAGAAATAAGTGATATTTTCATTCCGAATGTTTTTTCTCCAAATGGAGATAATTCAAATGACTTCTTTCAAATTTTCACAAATGACCCTTTAATAAAATTGGAACTTTGTAAGATCTACGATAGATGGGGAAATAGAGTGTATCAAAATTTTAACCCTAACATTATGGAATTGAAGTGGGATGGCAAATCTAATGGCAATGATGTAACAAGTGGCGTCTATATTTATCGAATTATTGTGTTAAAGTCTAACGGAGATAAAATATACTTTTTTGGAGATGTTACTTTAGTGAAATAGTTGACAAATAGGTGGGAGATATTATCTACTTGATTAGATGGTCAATATAATAAAGTCCTTAAGTCTTAAGATTTGAAAGTTTTTCAGTTTGAATCTACCTTCCTCAATTAAAGGATAGTAAAGATTAGATAATCCAGAAAAATCAATTTTAAAATCAGACCTGAACTATCATTAGATTTTAATATTGTCTCCAATCAGGATGTACGTAAAAGACTTGATAAAGTATACGATTATCAATTTGGACTAAGTTCGAAAGTCAATATTTTATATTGAGGGAATGGAAAAATAATAGAGCCATTATTCGAATCAAAAACGATTCTAAAACATTAATCTTTTCTCCTACCTTCGCACCACAAACACTACAAATCGTTTAATACATGAACAAACTCTCATTACTAGCCATTGTGCTAGTCCTCGCGTCATGCGGTACTACCAAAGAAATAGTCTACGAAGCACCTTTCGAATACGAAGAAGAACTACTCGATACACTTACCGTATCTGCTCCCGTTTATATTGAGAGTGAGGAGGATGTATATGTACTTCCTCCGTATAATCCTGAGGCTACACGATACTATGATCTACTCCACACCAAATTAGAAGTTGCCTTTGATTGGGAAAAACAACATGTGCTGGGCAAGGCATATTTGGATTTAGAGCCTTTGTTCTACCCTATCAATCAGGTGGTATTGGATGCTAAACAGTTTATAATCCATGAGGTAAAATTGGGAAACGATGTTCAGGGTGCTCACCACAACAATAGTAATGGAAGTAAAGCTAATTCCATGAACATCGAATTACAAAACTTAGACCACCAGGAGACTAACAGTAAAAATGGTATGTCTTTGATGCACAATTATGATGGACAGCAACTTACTGTAATACTTGATAAGTTTTATAACAAAGGCCAGAAGATCCACCTTTATATAGATTACACGGCTCAACCGAATGAAGGTCCTATCGGTGGAAGCGCTGCTATCACATCTGACAAAGGTCTTTTCTTTATCAATCCAATGAATGAGGTACCTGGTAAACCTAGACAAATTTGGACACAAGGTGAAACCGAAAATAACAGTAAGTGGTTTCCGACATTCGATAAGTCAAACGAAAGATGTACACAAGAGATCTACATCACAGTAGAAGAAGGATTGGAGACATTATCAAACGGAGCGTTGGTTTCTTCACGTAAAAACGGAAATGGAACCAAGACTGATTACTGGAAGATGGATAAACCTCACGCACCATATCTATTCATGATGATGATCGGTGATTTTGCTAGGGTTAAAGATTCTTGGAATGGAAAACTACTTGAGTACATGGTAGATCCTCCATACGAAGAAGATGCAAAAGAGATTTTTAATCATACAGGTGAAATGCTGACATTCTTTTCAGATTTGCTTGACTACCCATACCCATGGAATAAATACAGTCAAGTGATCGCTGAAGATTATGTATCGGGTGCTATGGAAAACACGACAGGTGTAATCTTCGGAGATTTTGTACAGAAAACAAAAAGAGAACTCATCGACAATGAAAATGATCAAATCATAGCGCATGAAATGTTTCACCATTGGTTTGGTGATCTTGTCACTTGTGAATCATGGGCTAACCTTACGCTGAATGAAGGATTCGCCAACTATAGTGAATATCTATGGTACGAACACAAGTATGGTAAAGATGCTGCCGATGCAATCAGAATATCAGAGATGGAAGGATACCTCTATATGGCACAACAATCAGGCACACACCCACTAATCCATTATGGATATTCAGATAAAGAAGATATGTTTGATGCTCATAGTTATAACAAAGGTGGCCTTGTGCTTCACATGCTGAGACAGATAGTAGGAGATGATGCTTTCTTTGCGTCACTAAGTAAATATCTAAAAGACAATGAATTCACAGCTGTAGAGACTGCAGAACTAAGAATGGCATTCGAAGATACAACTGGGCAAGATCTTAATTGGTTTTTTGATCAATGGTACCTAGATCAAGGACATCCTATCATGGATGTATCTTATGACTACGTTGATGGTAAGGTGAAGATCTATACAAGTCAAGTACAAGATGCCGATAATCACAGACCTATATTTATTCTTCCCTTAGAAGCCGCAATTTATGATCCAAACGGTATGATCTCATATCATTCTGTAGTCGTGGATGCAAGAAAAGATACCATTACTATCAATGGTATAAATGATCGACCTCTAGTTACAGTTCTAGATGGTAAGTCAACCTTATTAGGTGAAATAAAAGAAGATAGAGACAATACAGAGCTAATGGCACTCCTTCAATACTCTCCTAATCATTTTGACAAGAGAATGGCTGCTCAAATGTTAAATGGCAATCCTGCAATTGCAAATCTAGCAGGTAAGTTAATAGAAGACAAACACCACATATTGAGAAACCTCGGTGTAACGACTGCAGGCATGTCAGAAATGGATAAGATAAAAATGTTAATTACGGAAGATCCACATTCATCTGTTCGTACAAATGCCTTAATGAAATACAGTTTTGAAATGGGAGAAAAGGCGGTGCCTCTTGCTGAATTAGTATTAAAAAATGAACAAGCATACAGCCCAATAAAACCGGCATTAGATATTATATATCAGTATGAACCTACAAAAGGAATCAAATATGCTGAAAAGCTGATGTCTGACAATTCATCAGCGATAGTAGGTCAATTGGCAGGATTTTTTGCAGAAACTGGAGATGGTAAATACTTGAACTACATCGAAGACAACATGTCAAAGATTGATGTATACCAACTCTTCAATGTCTTTGGAAGATACAGTGAATTGCTACTTAATCAAGATACAAAAACGATCCTCTCTAAAGTCGATATGCTAAAGACTATGGGGATTGAAAATGATAACATGTACCGTAGATACCTAGCTACGAATACACTGAACTCTATCAAAAATAAATTCACAGAAGCTGGAGGCTCTATAATTGATGAAAGTGCTAAAAAGGAAAATAAGGAGAATGTATCTTTGTTAAAAGGTATTCTAGATGAAATTATAAACAAGGAAGAGGATGAGAGTTTGGTGGCTCGGTATAAGGCATTTTAGTGTATTCATCTTCGCTCCATTAATTGACAGCGGTTATTGGCGTTTCGTACTTTAGTACAAACCGAAATAAGTCTCACGTAGTGATGCAAGTTGTCTGCGTGCTGTTTTGCTTTTGATATGCAAAATCGTGAAGTTCATAATTGAAAGTATGAAGGCCATTTTATTGGCAGCGGTTATTGGCGTTTCGTACTTTAGTACAAACCGAAAAAGGGCTCACGCAGTGATGCAATATAGTCCCCAAACCAAAAAAGGCTCACCTCTCGGTAAGCCTTTTGTTTTCTATTTCTTTAATATTAGAAATTAAATCTATTGTTATGATATCAATGATACGCTATCCCGAGTGTTTGCTGCGCAAGCCACTCTATAATAGCTACATTGTACGTGCGTTTGTTCTATGAACAAGCCACACTTACTTTTTAATGTCCGCTATCCCGAGTGTTTGCTTCGCAAGCCACTCTATAATAGCTACCCTGTACGTGCGTTTGTTCTATGAACAAGCCACACTAGCCCGCCAATGCAGCTGCACCACCTACGATTTCCGATAGCTCTTTAGTAATTGCTTCTTGTCTCGCTTTGTTATAAGTGATCTTCAGGTCTTTGATTAACTCCTCTGCATTTTCAGTCGCAGCATCCATGGCTGTCATTCTTGCTCCATGTTCTGATGCGTGTGTATCAAGAACATACTTTCGGAATGTTGTCTGAAGGATACTAGGAACCAATTGTTCAAGTAATTCTACTTTTCCAGGCTCGAAGATATAATCCGCTTTAGTTTTCGAAGCACCTTCTACTTTTTCCACTTTCGGTACAGGAAGATATTGTACACATTGAGGAAATTGTAATCCAGCATTTTTAAACTTGCCATAAGAAACTTCTACTTTGTCATAAGTGCCATCTAAGAAACCATCCATCAAGTGTGTAGCTCCTGCAGATATAGCATCGAATGTCAAATCAGAAAATATACCAACATGTTCGTTAACGAACTTTAGATTTGGGTATTTCTTTTTTAAGGATTCAATTCCTTTTTTACCAAGACCTACGATGGTTACATTGCCCTTTTTAGCTTGATCAGCATATTCGCCTTCAATCTTAGCGATAGCAGCTTTTGTGATATTTGTATTAAACGCACCACAAAGTCCTTTGCTAGAGGTTACGATTCCAATAGCAACATTCTCTACTTCTCTTTCTACTCCAAAAGATGTACTTGCATCACCTTCAAGATTAGACAGGATGTTTTTCAACATCTTATTCAACCTATCTGCATATGGTCGCATCTCTGTAATCGCTTGTTGCGCTTTTCTCAACTTTGCAGCGGATACCATTTTCATGGCTTTAGTGATCTGCTGTGTTGATTGTACAGAGGTGATCCTTTCTCTTACTTCCTTTAATTGTCCACTCATACTTATTTATTTAGCTCCTTAGAATTAACCAAGGATGACAATTTTTGAAAAATTACACTTTGAATTGAGCTGAAATTTCAGCACCGATTCTTTCTATAGCTCCTACTGCTTCGTCAGAAAGTTTACCTTTTCTTAGAGATTCTAGAGCATCTGGAGCTTGTGTTTCCATAGCAGTTAAGAATGTCTCTTCGAATTCCATTATTTTATTAACAGGTACATCACCCAATAGACCCTTAGATCCTAAATAGATAATCGCAACTTGTTTCTCTACTGATACTGGAGAATATTGAGCTTGTTTAAGAACTTCTACGTTTCTCTTACCCTTCTCTAGTACTGCACGTGTTGCAGGGTCAAGATCAGATCCGAACTTAGCAAATGCTTCAAGGTCTCTATATTGTGCTTGGTCCAACTTAAGTGTTCCCGCTACTTTTTTCATTGATTTGATCTGAGCAGATCCTCCTACTCTTGATACTGAGATACCAACATTAATCGCTGGTCTGATACCTGCGTTAAATAAGTTAGACTCCAAGAATATCTGACCATCTGTAATCGAAATTACGTTTGTTGGGATATATGCAGATACATCACCTGCTTGTGTTTCAATAATAGGAAGTGCAGTCAATGATCCACCACCTTTTACGAGACCAGACTTAGCTAATGACTCTGGAAGATCGTTCATTGTTCTCGCGATCTCATCATTGTTGATCACCTTGGCAGCTCTCTCCAATAATCTTGAGTGAAGATAGAATACATCACCTGGGTATGCCTCTCTACCCGGAGGTCTCTTAAGAAGTAGTGATACCTCTCTATATGCTACTGCTTGCTTTGATAAATCATCAAATACAATCAATGCAGGTCTTCCTGTATCTCTAAAAAACTCTCCAATCGCCGCTCCTGAGAATGGTGCATAAAACTGAAGTGGTGCAGGATCAGATGCCGCTGAACAAACGATAGTTGTATATGGCATTGCTCCAGCTTCAGTAAGTGC
This sequence comes from uncultured Saprospirales bacterium, assembly GCA_913061325.1. Classification (GTDB taxonomy): domain Bacteria; phylum Bacteroidota; class Bacteroidia; order Chitinophagales; family Saprospiraceae; genus CAJXUU01. The sequence continues at coordinate 17,213 of CAJXUU010000006.1, forward strand.
TTTCGCTACTTGTGCTACTGTAGATGCTTTTTGACCTGATGCTACATATATACAGTATACAGGTTCTCCTCTATCGTAAAACTCTCTTTGGTTGATGATTGTATCAATTGCAATAGCTGTTTTTCCAGTTTGTCTATCACCAATGATAAGCTCTCTCTGTCCTCTACCAATTGGAATCATCGCATCGATCGCTTTGATACCAGTTTGTAATGGCTCACTTACGGGTTGTCTGAAGATTACACCAGGAGCTTTACGCTCTAATGGCATCTCATACTTTTCACCAGTGATTGGTCCTTTTCCATCGATAGGCTGACCAAGAGGATTTACTACTCTCCCTAACATTCCTTCTCCTACATCGATAGATGCAATCTTGTTAGTTCTTCTTACAGTAGATCCTTCTTTGATACCGTCGCCAGCTCCTAGAAGTACCACACCTACGTTGTCTTCCTCAAGGTTAAGAACGATGGCATTATCACCATTTTCGAATGATACCAACTCTCCCGCTTGTGCTTTTGATAGTCCGTATACACGAGCAATACCATCACCAACTTGGAGTACTGTACCTACTTCTTCTAGTTCCGCTTCTGATTTGAATCCAGAAAGTTGTTGTTTCAGGATTGCAGAGATTTCATCAGGCTTTACATCAACCATATCTATTGAATTTTAAAATTGTTGTTTTATTTAATTCAGTTTCACTTTTGTTTTGAGCTAAGCCCACAGATAAAGTGATTTCTTTTATTTCTTTTTATAGTCTTAATTTGACTACTAGACTCATAGTTTCTCAACACTTTTGAAAAGAATATCATTTACAAAATCTATCAGGCTTTCTCGTACTCTTTGTTTGTCATTGCCTTAGCTAGCTCGGCTAACTTATGGGATACACTTGCATCAATCAAATTATCTCCTATTTCTACAATAAATCCACCGATAATAGACTCATCTACTTTTGTCTCTACCTCTACCACTTGATCAGTAGCCGCACTTGCGAGTAACTTAGCTTTAATTACTTCTATTGCATCATCACTAATTGGCGCAGCAGTAGTCAATATTACTGAAGAAATACCTTTCATAGCTTTATACTGATTCATAAACTCAGTAGCGATCTCAGGAAGAAGACCTTCTCTACCTTTTCTCAATACTATATCAAGAAATGCTTTTGTAAGCTTGTTAAATTTCCCGTCGAATAATGCTGTGAAGATCTCTGATTTCTTTCCCATATTGATAATAGGACTCTTTAGCAATAAATATAGATCTCTGTTTTCTACCATTTTAGAAAACCCTTCCATATCACTTACTACCTCATCCATCACATTTTGATCTTTGGCTAGATCAAGAAGAGATTTTGCATATCTAGATGCTATTCTAATTACAGACATATTGTGCTATAAAATTATAGTTAATGAGAAAGATAAATTGGTCTCTTAAGAACCTCCATTTCAGTCCTTTCTCAAATTTGGTGCAAATGTATGGATATTTCTTATCAATATTGCTATCAAAAGGCATGTATTTTAAGGGGTTGAAAGAGGTTTTGGATTTATAGATTTATGTCCAAAAAATGAATGAATATGAAAAGGGAAAATGGTTGTGAAATGTGTTGTTAGATTAATTGTAGCAATATTTATAATTAATAACTAAGCATATAGCAGAATATTATTTTAATAGCTATAAAACAAAATATTATTTGAGAGCGTAAAGGTTTAATAAAAATATTTTTTACCCCGCTAATTGAACTCTATGAGACACCCATGATGCACTATGCATCGAGCACAATTCGAACATCTTGCCCTTCGTAAGGGTAAGACAGGAGAAAGGGTTGTACACATAATGCTGAAACATCGATATTACTTATGACATTATAATAACTAATATACCATTTTTATTCTTCCCTAATTTGATTTGACTAATTTGTAGCACGAATCAGTTCAGAGCTCAATTATGAACAAGTTTTTACTAACGATTATCTTTCTTGTTCTTGCACATATTGCATCAGCTCAGACGAAACAAGATTATATCTGTTTGTTTGGTCAAGACATGTCTTCATCTGGATTTAATGGTTATATTTTCGACTTCAATATACCAGATGAGCAAGTTATTGAACATGATAATAATATTGGAATAGGTAAAGCAAATACCTCAATTTGTGATAAGGATGGTAATCTATTGTTCTATATGAATGGATGTGCCGTAATGAATAAAGATTTTGAAATGATGCCAGATGGCGATCGATTGAGTTACAATGTCATTTGGCAACTATTGAACTTAAGGTGTAATGATGGTACAGTTGGAAGTTTTCAAGATCATATAACATTAACAGATCCAGCCGATGAGGATGAGTTTTATATACTACACAAACCAAAAATATTTAATGGGATCGGTCTTACAGATTCTCTACCTCTGTGGTACAGTAAGGTAGACATGACAAGGGAGGGGGGACTTGGAGATGTTGTTCTAAAAAACAAAGTGTTCGACAGTAGTGTAAGGTTTCTTTCTAGTTATCTTACTGCGATAAACCACGAAAATGGAGAAGACTGGTGGGTAATTCAAGCTCCAATAGATGATTCAGTCTTTCATACTTACATGATAGACTCCGATGGATTTAGATTAGATCAAATTCAAAATAGTGATTACTTTTTCACTTTAAGTCATACCTCCGCTTCAGGTACAGCGAAGTTTAGTCCTGATGGTACTAAATATGCCATGTACAATGAGGTAGATGGTCTACTAATATATGGTTTCGATAGATCAACAGGGTATCTCAATTTTCAAGAAAGAATAATTCCCTATGTACATACGGGTCCAAGTATTTTCTGTAGTGTGGAGTGGTCGCCCAATAGCCGTTTTATATATACAGCTTCCAGTCAATTTCTGCATCAAATAGACCTATGGGAAGAAAATGTTCAAGAAAACGGTATCCGATTAATAGATACTTACAATGGAACACAAGATCCATTTTCTACTACTTTTTTTCTTATGGCACAAGCTCCTGACTGTAAGATATACATGTGCCCTACGAGTGGAACAAGGTCTTATCATGTGATCAAAAAGCCAAATGAATTAGGTACTGCTTGCGAGTTTGTACAAAATGGAGTCAAATTACCTCAACAATCCAACTTTGGCGGTATGCCCAACTTTCCTAGATTCAGAGTAGACGAAGAAGAAAAGTGTGATCCTACGCTTACCTCAGTATTTGGTGATGCGGTTTATTATAGGAGAGATCTCACTGTATATCCTAGTCCATCAGATGGGCGGTATACCATTGAAGTGCCTGATGGTTTTGATAGAGGACAGCTTTCTGTTATCAATCTTGATGGGCAGATAGTGGAGAATAAAGAGATATCAAGTGGTACATTATCTGTGACTGTAGATATTACGAGATATCCTAGTGGGTATTATCATGTGGAGTTGTATCCTGATGAGAATGTGGAGCGGATATTTTGGAGTCAACAAGTGGTGAAAAAATAAGGCCTTTGCATTAAATAAATACACATCTATTTAGACATGGTCCACTCGCCAATCTTCGTTGTTTCAAAGATTAAGATCAGATAATTTGATAATTTACACTTATTGTAAACACGGTCATGCACTTTAAATAATTAGTCAATTATTTAAACCATCTAGTAAAAAAGATCCTAAATTTTGACTACCCCACCGCAAGCGGATGGTGGATTCGCCAAAATTTTTCCAACCTAAAGGTCGGAAATCGGATCTTTTTTGTGATAAGGCGTTTTTATGCAAAAACATCTTTTTATGACTCCGACGCAAGCATCGGAGAATTTAAGTATTAAATTACTTCCCTCTTCTCTTGAAAATACTTCTTTATTATTCCAGAGCATTCTTCATGCAGCACCCCATATTCGATTTTTGTCTTTGGGTGCAATAATTCCCTGCCGTATCTCATAAAGCCTCTTTTGTCATCTCCAGTACCATAAACGACTCTTCCAATCTGTGCCCAAAAAACAGCTCCGGCACACATGATACACGGCTCTAAAGTGACATACAAAGTACATTTAGGTAAGTATTTATTCCCAAGAAAATCTGATGCCGCTGTGACCGCTAATATTTCAGCATGTGCAGTGACATCTGTCAGTAGCTCTGTCTGATTATGCGTCCTAGCTATAATTTTATTATCAAAAACAATGACAGCTCCTACAGGAACTTCATCTTCCTCGTAGGCCTTTTGGGCCTCTCTCAAAGCCTGCTTCATGAAATAATCGTCACCGTGTATGGAAAGCATATATAATTGTTGAATTTCAGAATTATAAAATTGTTGAATGTTGAATTAGAATAATATAGCAAGTGTGCTTATATTATCCTCATTCACAAAATCTCACAATCCTATCTCTATCTTCTTGAGTAATTAGGAGCCTCTTTTGTTATAGATATATTGTGCGGGTGACTCTCCATCATACCAGAATTGGTGATTTTGACCATAGTTGCATTTTTCATTTCGTCGATTGTCCCTGCTCCACAATAACCCATACTTGCTCTGAGGCCTCCAATATATTGAACCATCACTTCACCGACAGTACCTTTGAAAGGCACTCTACCTTCTATACCCTCAGGTACAAGTTTTTTCACATCATCCTCTACATCTTGGAAGTATCTGTCTTTTGACCCAAGCTCCATTGCTCCGAGTGAGCCCATTCCCCTATAGACTTTAAATTTTCTTCCTTGATAGATCAATGCTTCTCCAGGTGCTTCTTCTGTACCTGCGAAGAGCGATCCTGCCATGATTGTATTTGCACCTCCAGCCAAAGCCTTAGCGATGTCACCCGTATATCTAATTCCACCATCACCTATTATAGGTACTCCACTACCCTTAATTCCTTCATATGCATTTTTAATGGCAAATAGTTGTGGAACACCTACACCTGCTACGATTCTTGTAGTACATATTGATCCTGGACCAACGCCTACTTTCACTGCATTTACTCCAGCATCCACAAGTGCTTTTGCACCCGCTCCTGTAGCAACATTACCACCAATAATTTGTAGGTAAGGGAATTTTTCTCTTGCTCTTTTTACTGCGTCAAGTACCCCTTTGCTATGTCCATGAGCGGTATCAATTGTAATAGCATCAACACCGACTCCTACCAATGCAGACATTCGGTCTAGCATATCATTAGTAACCCCTACAGCAGCACCTACCACTAATCTACCATGATTATCTTTGCTGGAATTCGGATAATTCTCTACTTTGAGTATATCCTTATAAGTAATAAGGCCCACCAAGATGTAATTATCATCAACAACAGGAAGTTTTTCTATTTTATGTTTTTGAAGAATGTCTTTGGCCTGATCTAAAGTTGTTCCTATTGGAGCAGTGACAAGATTTTCAGTCGTCATTACTTCACTGACTTTTTTCATCTTATCTACTTCGAATCTAAGATCACGATTTGTAAGGATTCCAATAAGTTTTTCGGTTTCATTTACAATTGGAATACCACCTATCTTATGTAGCTTCATTAACCCCAGAGCATCTCTAACAAGCGCATCATGACTAAGCGTCACTGGATCGATAATCATTCCAGATTCTGATCTTTTTACTTTACGTACTTCCTCTGCTTGCGCATCGATTGACATATTTTTGTGAATCATACCAATACCACCTTGACGTGCTATTGCAATAGCAAGCTGATATTCTGTCACAGTATCCATAGCTGCGGATACTATAGGAGCATTGAGTCTAAGATCAGTTGTAAATTGTGTAGAAATATCCACTTCCCTGGGTAAAACCTCAGAATATGATGGAATCAATAAAACGTCATCGAATGTAAGTGCCTCAGAAATGTGGTTGTGGGTGGTTGCAAAGTTCTTTTCCATGCGCAAAGGTATATTAAAATATCTTTTGGGCAATTAGTTTTATAGAAAAATGTTTTTGTGTTTAGCGAGAATTGTAAAATGCTGACAATATATCTATCAATAACATTAAAGAATTATGAAGGACGAACACTTTATGTCCCATTCTAATATCTAATATTAAGCGAGACATTTGGAGTCAATTTAAGACCCAATTTATTAATTTCTATCAATTCTGGAACACCGCTTTCGTCGTCATCACCAAGAATATATTGTCTTCCTATAACATTATTTCTATTGAGAATATTTTGAAGAGAAAAGCTTACAAAACCATGAAATTTACTCTTGTCTCCAAAATTATAAACAACTGATGCGTCCAGTTTTCTATATGCAGGTAACCTACTAGAATTAAGCGGTTGATAGTCTATGGACCAAGTTTGTTCTTCTTCTTCATTTACTCCCTCAATTACTCCTTTTGCTAAAGTGGAAGGCAGTCCACTTCGAGTTTGCCAACCTAGTGAAAACTCCCATTCTTTGAGTTTATAAGTATGGACCCATTGCATTACTTGTCCTTGATCATGAGATGCTGGTACTGCTTCCGGAGTAAGCAATATAAAATCATAAAGAGCCTGAGACAATGTGTAGCTGAGCCAAGTTCTGTATCTCCCTATTCTTCGTTTGAGTAATAGGTCTATCCCCCTAATTCTTGATTTTCCAATACTAAATGGCGGTTGTTCTGGCAGAGAAACAAAGTTATTGGTCAAAGTGGTAATCCCATCTAATTCTTTGACGTAACCCTCGACATCAAGTGTCCAATTGTCCTTTTTATAGATAAACCCACCCATCCATTGATTAGATTCTATGACAGGGATACCTTTATTATTAGAAGCCACCCAAATCTGACTGTTTAGTCCTAGTTGATTGATATCAAATGCTACTAATTGGCTTACAAACTGAAAATGCTTACTTGTGCTTAATTTTAATTTAAAAACATTGGAAACATCTGTTATGAGCGAAATCCTAGGTTCAAAATAGTTGTTTTTAATTTCATTAGAGTATGCATATCTTAACCCTATGTCAAGGTGTAGCCGTTTTGGAACAGTAAGTGAATACTGTCCAAACAATGAATGAAGACCATTTTTAAATGTTTCACCATTCTCATTCTCTTCCATTCTATCTTTACTTTTGTATGTTAGATCTACTATATTTTCTGTGAATTGGTAACCAAATTTTACATTCTGTCCATTTCGAAGGATAAGATCATTGGTCCAATTAAATCCTCCGTCTATTATCTTGTTTTTTGTATCTAGAGTGATTGGTGGTGGCAGATCAATTTGGTCTGTTAACCTATAAGAAAGGTTATACTCATAGTTATATTCTGAATTTGTAAAATCAATAGAAGAGCTGAACTTATCTGACCACTTTCTCTCCCATTTCATATCGAAACCTGCATTTCTAAGATTAAGAAAGTCAACTGAAAATGCATCATATTCTGGAATCTCCGCTCTATAATTAAGTACATTGAGTGCTCCTAAAGTTGAGATCGTAAATTTATTTTTTCCTACCTCCCACATCCACTTAAAGTTAGCATCATTGAATCTTAATTCGTCATTGAAAGGGATGCCTGCATTGTTAAAATCAGCATCATCTACTTTAGTGCCTTGGAATACCTTTTCAGCATATTTAATAAATGTAGGAGAATTCCAAAGTTCCGTAATGCTTCTGCGGGTCGAGAACAAAAAAGATGATCCTTTCCATAGAGGTACATTTGTATTTATATATGCATGCGTAAAATTTATCCCCGCTTCTATATCAAATTCTTTAGCAATCTTACTGTCGCTTTTTATATCAATCACACTAGAAACTCTGCCTCCGTACTCGCTGCCTACTCCACTTCTGTGTACTTGAACTTGTTCAATAATAAATGGATTAAAAGCAGAAACTGTCCCGAAAAAATGGCTGGTATGATACATCGGTATCCCGTCGAATAATACCAAGTTTTGATCCGCTGTTCCCCCTCGAACGCTTAGTCCATCAAGTGTCTCATCTACACTTATTATTCCCGGAAGAAATTGAATCGAAGACAAAACATCTGGCTCTACTGACCCTGGCAACATATCCATTTCTGAAGGTTGCATTATGATAGTATTTCCATCTGCAGATAGTTTTATTCCGTCGGATAAATATTCCGTAAGTACTATGGTTTCAAATTCTACAATTTTCTCATCGAGATAATATGAAGCACAATCAGATCCAATATTGGAATTTAATTTAATTTCTAGAATCTGATATCCAAGATATGATACAAAAATTGATCTGTCTTTGTCAGATACATTCATTTTAAAATAACCTTGTGTATCTGATTCTTCGCCTATGGTTTTGTCTTTATTAAAAATAGTCGCATATGTTATGGGACTATTTGTATTTCGATCATATATATACCCACATACATAGTTTTGCTCTGGCATTAAATTTACCGAAGTTAGTAATATATGTTGCCCATCCAAAATTTCATAAGTAAGTCTCGTTTGACCAAATACCAAATCCAAAACAGCCTGCATAGAATAATTTCCTGACTGTATATCTATGGCATATTCCCCTACTGATTCTGACTCGAAAGAAAATGTGATCTTATTTTTCTTTTCTATAACCTTTAGTACATCAACAAGAGGAGCACTACTAAATTGCTTATACGAGTGCTGAGCAGTAAGACTGCCGCCGATCATCAATATCAGAAAATTTATCAATACAATAAATCTCATACCACGAAATTAACGATAAGTATGACTGAAATAATACTTAATCTCCAATTTGATTAAAATTAAGTATAAAAGTTTAATTCATCTCAGAATTTGATTCATTCTAATATTGGAACCCCATTGCAAATCTTTTAGAAAAAAAATGTCTGATACTTTAAATTGTATCAGACATTTATAATTAAATATTCTACGTTCAGTAGAAAAAAGGATTAATCTTCCTCCTCTTCTTTATCTTTCTTTTTATCCTCTTTGATTCTTACAGTCTTACCATCCTTTAGCTTTTTAGAAACTGCAGAATATGGACCTGTCACAACATCTTCATCTAATTCTAAACCCGTTAGGATTTGAATATACTCATCATCTTGAATTCCAGTTGTTACTTCTACCATTTTTACTGTATCTCCAGACATTACAAATACAACCTCAATCAGATCTTCTTCGTCTTTATCTTTTTTCTTTTTATCATCACCCTCATCTTTTTCTCTTACCGTCACACATTGGATAGGCACCGTTGGAATATCACTTTCTTCATTAGTAAAGATGTCTACTGAGGCACTCATACCTGGACGGAATGGGTACTTTTTCCCTTCCGTTAATACACTTTTATAAGATGAAGGATCGATTCTGATTTTTACAATAAAGTTTGTAACCTGATCCGTATTTAAGCTAACTCCACCACCAGATATATTAGATGCAGAGTTTGCTATTTCTGTCACCTCACCTTTGAATTTTATATCCAAATATGCGTCTACTTCAATTTCTACTTCATCATTGAGACTCACTCTTAGGATGTCATTTTCACTTACATCTACTTGAACTTCCATGGTATTTAGATTAGCAACACGCATCATTTCTGTTCCTGTCATTTGAATTGTACCCACCACACGCTCTCCCTGCTCTACTGATAGGCTAGACACTATACCATTCGTAGGAGATTTAATGGATGTCCGACTTAGATTCGTCTTCAATTCTTTTAGATTTGCTGCAGAGCTTTTTACTTGGAAACCCGCTCCCTCTGCACTTTTTACTGAGGATTTGATACTAGCTTCTGATGCTCTTTGGTTCGCTTCTAGTTGTCTTACATTCGTCTGCGATGTTTCGTAATCCACCTGACTGATAACACCATCATCAAATAGCTTTTTATTCCTATTATTAATGGTGCGGGCATTTTCTAATTGTGCTATTATTTGCTCTTTTTGTGCTCGGCTATTTTCTATACTAGCTTTTGCATTTGCTAAAGTAGATTTTGCTGAATTAAGGCCTGCTTCACCTCTCTCAACTGCGGAGAAATATGCATCAGGATCTATCTTTGCTAGAAGTTGACCAGTATATACGCTATCTCCTTCTTCAACATAAAGTTCTACAATCTCTCCAGATACATCCGAACTGATTTTGACTTCTGTTTCAGGGAAAATTTTACCACTAGCAGATACCGTTTCTTTTATAGTTCGTTTTTCAACTTTTTCAGCGGTAATTTCAATTCCTTTTGGTTTGCTTTTACCTTTGAATATTGCGGCGGCGATCATAACACCTATGATTGCTATTAAACCAATGATCAGCCACTTATTTGATTTTTTCTTTTTTTTGTTCTTTTCCATTTGTATGAAAGTTGAGTTGTCGTTTTCTTTATCGTATTCCTTATATGATGATATTATATTTTGATTGGTTTACCCATATAGAAGTCCAATATCTTCAATGAAAATAAATACTCGTATTTCGATATAACTTTATTGACTTCTGCTTGAGCTAGAGCATTTTTTATAGTTACATATTCGAATGTATTGATTGTACCAGCATTAAACCTTTTTTCGGCGTTGGAGAATGACGCCTGTTGAGCTTCTACACTTCTTTCAGATGCGTTGAGTTTTCTTTTTGCAGCTTTAGCATCCACAAGTGCTTGTTGTACGGTAGCTTTTAATTGATTCCTAAGAATATCAGCTTGTGTTTGCGCATTGATGATCCCTAATTTCGACCTTTCGATATTTGCTTTGACATTATAATTATTATATATCGGAATTGATAAGCTTACACCCGCTCCATAAGACAAGTTCTCATCGATCTGATTGAAATATGGATTATCTTCAAATTGAGCTTCAACCCCAGGAAATCCCACTGTCACATCCATACCATTGATCACGACTATTTCATCATTTATTACATTCTCTACTCCTGTTAACCTCTTTCCTTGATTAGAATAGTTACTTCCAATGCTAGCAAAACCATTGAGACTCGGTAACAAACCAGCTTTAGCAATTTTCTCTGACATGATTGCACTTTCTACCCTTAGATCTCCTGCTTTTACATTTGGTTGTTTTTTAAGTGCTGAATTGTATACTTCATTAAATGTTAATAAATCTGGATCTGCTTCAACATTTACATTTTGTGGCGCTTGTAAAGTCATACTTACATCAGGATCGAGATTGAGCAATTGTTTAATATTTAGCAAGGCAATAACTTTACTATTCTCTGCACCAATGACCATCTGCTCATTCGTAGCTATCTGAGCTAAGATGTCTAATGATTCATTTGCTGGCCTTACTCCTGCTGCAATCAATTTTTCTGTTCGAACAAGTTGCTCTTTTGTTGTCTCTAGTTGCGATTCATTTATTGCTAGGTTTTCATCTGCAAAGAGTGCACTTAAATAGGCATTGGCTACCGCAAGTGCAATATCCCTTTTTGATTGATCCAGGTCTAGCTCAGTTGCACTTTTATCAATTTTACTTTTCTTGATACTATTACTGATTCTGAAACCATTAAATATTGTGATTCCTGTATTCAATCCTAAACTACTACTGATAAAATTCTGAGTAGTAAAGGCATCAATACTTGGATCAATCGTACGACCAAAGTTAGAATTCAAGTTAGTACTCGCATTTAAACTAGGATATCTGCTTGCATTTGATTGTTTTTGATCTATTTCCGCGTAACCTACACCTATTTCAGCTTGTTTTATATTAAGGTTATTGTCCAGTGCATGCTGAATACATCTCTCTAATGGCCATTCTTCTTGAGCTTGTAGCGAAAACGAAAAAACACAAAGGAGGACAAAAAATAATAGTCGATTCATAGTTTTTGATTGAGAATACAATAATAACATCCAAATATAGAACTAACCAAATATTTATATCAAGGACTATTATAGAATGACGAATGACCTCAAAATAGCGATGGCTAGCTTATCAAATCAATTAATCAAAATAAAAAACAACAGTTAATCAAATCTTCAACTCTGCTAATTCGATAATGTTGAATGAATACAAAAGTCTCGTACTAATTTCGTTTTTTTGCAACTATGAGTAACAATGAGATGAGTACAAAGTCCAAATGGAATCAAATCATAGCCAGTAAACTGAAAGAAGATCAATCTCTGGATGATCTCAAAACAGAGTATGATTCTGGTATTGTGATGGAGCCTAATATAGTAGTAGATGAGGTAGCTGGGCTTAATCATACTATAGAAGGATTGAAACCCTGGATCAATATGGCAACTATCAAAGGAAGTGATGCTGTGGAAATCAATTCCCTTGCACTTCAAGCTCTTAATCATGGTGCGAATGGATTAAATCTTGTACTCGAAAATCATATGAATATTACAGAAGTATTATCTAATGTCATGACTGAATATTTAGATGTGAGAATAAATTGCACTTCTTGGTCAGTAGAAGAAATAAACGCTGCAAAAGAAGGCTTGGACGATACGAAATATCCTAATATCAGATGGATAGGAAAAGACCATGTTACTGAAATGCACATCTCAGATTCTAATAGAGTAGTTCAATTCAAATCTCTATTAGGTGAAATCAATTCGAAAAATCAATTCGATATCATCATCACTTTGAGTAAAAATTTATTGTTCGAAATAGCTAGTCTCAGAGCACTAAGGATCTTACTTAAACGAAACAATATATCTAATTATAAACTTATTGCTAGATATGACATAGATGGATCCAACACTCTTGGAGATTACGATCTCATAGAAAAAACATATAAAGTCATGTCGGGTATTATGGGGTGTGCTGATGTGGTATTGACTCCATATGATGGAAGTGAAGATGCTCGACTTTCGCTAAACATCCACAACGTACTCGAACTTGAATCAGGATTTAAAGATGTTATGGACCCTGTAGGCGGTGCATATTATGTGGAAAAATTGGTGAGTGAGATAATAGAAAAGGTGGAAAAGTAACTCTTCCCCAAAGAATCTTTAAATTTTTGCCAACACTATTTTCTCTTTCATTTTTGCCTCTACTTGGTCGTAAACCATTTTTACTGCTTGGTAATACTTAGGGCTTATTATTGTCTGTGAAAGTTTTGTCTTTTTAGTCATAGCTATTTCACCATTTACTACACTGAAGTTTATCATTATCGTTAACAACTTATCTGGTGTAGTAATATTAAGTTTCTCTGGAGTACTTTCAACCTTATACCCTTCTGGAATTTTGATCTTTATCATATCCACATTTGAGTATTTATTGTTAAAGAAAAGTGAGAAATCTCTAGATTCTTCTTTAAATGGATTGTTGAAATTTTCTTCGCAAATTTGAAGGTCTAAAAATATTTTCTCATCGATATATTGCACAAAACCATCTGCTTTGATATCGCTTGTCACTCTAATATTAGATTGATTATTGTAGCTTTCAACAATACAGTTTGTGAATGTTTTCTTTTCTGTATCTAAGGAGGAAATAAAATCAGATTCTACACCATATGTATTCCTCGTTAAATATGCGGCATAATCCTTAATTGTTTGTTTGTAGGTTCCACTAAGTGATTCCCCATCAATTGATAAACTATATATTCTATTTTCTTTACCATTATTTGGGTTCATCATTTGAGTCTCGGCACCCTTTTCTCCATTGATTATTATACCTTTTATATTTAGTGCTCTTTTGGGAAGTGTATTGGGAGTAAGCCTTTTGTCTGATGCATCAAGATAGATGTATTTACCTTTGATCTCTACTACCGCTGTTACATAGTTGAGTTGTGAAATACTCGGATTGGCTATATTTAAAAAACCTGATTTACTCTCCCGCGACACCATCGGATGAGCATTAAGTCCAGCTTTTCTTAAAAGGTTAACCAACAATAGATTAATCTCAACAATATTTCCAGTTCCACTTTTTATCATACTCTTTATACCATTATTTGTATAATGGCTTAGATATCCATCCCAGGTGTATTGAGCTTTTATCGCTTGATATATCGTTTGTATTTTTTGAATGGTGTCCATATCAGCTACACTTCCGATTAGATCATTATATTGCTTATAGTTCGAGTTTAATTGACCACCAAAGTCATTACTTCCCTCTAATAACTCGGCTATATCATCCCATGTTTTTGTATAATACTTAATTGAAGATCTTGGGTATTTTGTGAATAACAACTCGTGTCTTATAGAGCTTTTGTAATTGTCCATTGTATACACAAAAGGTTCGTTTTTTACTGCTGGCACATCATTAGCTTTGTATATAGAGACGTTTTTTGTATAGTTTATTTTTTCACTTCTTCTATCTTGTCTTCCTTGTATACTTCCTCCAGACATCGCGGATGTTTTACTTCTATCTGCCACTTGATAGGAATATGTAAAATTATCAAACTGCTTTTCGCTTGCTATATCCAGTTGTACCAATCCTTTTGTATTAACAGTGTAATTAAAATATTCTGGAACTCCTATCGTATATTCAGCATACTTGACCGGTATATCAGATTGAAAATAAAACTCATCAATATTGAAGTAATACTTTGATCTTAGTGTGTACTTTACTTCCAAAACACTACCATCGGCAACAGCAGGAAACGCAAATTTTTTATTTTTATAAAACTTATTCACCTCTTCATCATAAATATTCTTTTTCGAGAGTTTTTCTTTTTCTATTTCACCATCCTTTAAATTAAAAGTATAAGCTTCAAGGTCTTCTATTTTTTCACTATCTGAGTTTTTTCCGCCATGATAATATTGCAAAGAAAAATTTGCCATTCTATTGGCTTCATTCTGATATATTTTTATTCTTTGATGATGTCTATATATTACATCAAATCCGCCACTACGACTGTTAAAATCAAAACTTACTTTACACCCTTTAAAGAGAAATTCTGAGTCTGCCATTGAATCAATAAAACTCATTTCTTTTAGCAATTCTTCTTTAGTTACTTTTTTAAATTTTGGCTTCTGCCCTGCTGCAATGTTCAGGGAAAAGATTAAAATGATAATTGTAATTATGTATTTCATGATAAAGATTTATTCAGTTGGCTTTATGATTAATTTTTGACCGGTTAATTCTCTTAAGTTTTGTACAAATTCGTTGTAATTATTTACTGACTCTGGAAGAAAAGTCCCAGCATTATGTTGGAAATATATTTCTACATTGACGCTCTTTTCTTCTTCATTATAGATCAGGTTGGAGTGCATTTTACCATATTCATTCTCGAAACTTCTAATCGCCGTTTTGCCAGCCACATAAGTCATATCTAAAGGTATTTCCATTGTAATATTGATACTATCAGATGTATAATCTTTGACATAAATCGGAAATGATCGGTCGGTTTTCAACTTATCTGGAATATTGAACGTGAATACATTGAGAGGGATCATTTTATAACTGCCCGCTTTTTCTATATGGTTTGTTGTGAAGAATCTTCCTTCTTCATGCAAGACTGCACGCTCACCATTCATCGCTACGTGGTATGATTCTATTTCTAGAGATGCCAATTGATGGTAATAATATTCTTTGATGTACTTGTCCCGTTTTGATTTTTGTACATCCAAGAAGGGGCGCATTCTTTCATGTTTCAGATTTCTATGTTCATTCTTAAAATCAATCAATAATCCATCATTCTCTTCTAAATGCAACACAATATTTCTGACAGATAAGTTCTCTTTTGCTGTGTAGGTAGATGTAGTTATTATTTCACCACCATCAGGTTTGATGAGCAATGCTTTTCGATTATTGATACCTGAATGTGTGTAACCAAACGGGTTGTTTTTCGAAGTGCACTCTAGCCATGTCGTATCTCCATCATTAGGCAGACATAGAATTATATGATTTGATTGATCTACTCCAGCCAGTTCTGTATCAAAATCAAAATTGTACTCTCTATCACTCATTATCTCTGTATAAATAGCTTCTATGCCGAAGTGCTGCATCAGATTCTGGGTATAATAACTCAAAGCTTTGCAATCACCATACTTCAGATTATATACATCGGCACATTTGAATGGCATGAAACCTCCAATCCCTAGTTGCACGCTTACATACCTAGTTGAATTCGTAACATGGTCGTATATTATTTTAGCTTTTTCTTCATTTGATAAATCGGGAATCAGTTTTTGTTCTATTTCTTCGATTAACGCTGGAGGCAACTCTCCTCTTCCCGTCAACATATTATCATACATCCACTTGCCATATGATTTCCAATCCGTGTATGAACCTTCAAAATCAAAATAATGGAATGAAGATGGGCTGAATCTTACAAAAGGTAAAAAATGATAGATAGATGGTGTCTTCCTTTCTGATTTTATAGCCTTGATTTGTTTCGCTTCAAATATATTTTTCTGATCATCTATTTTTATTCCATACAGTTCAATGTTATATGACTTGTGCCTAATAGTAAGATGACGCACATTAGAGTTAATCTTATAAATACTTTCTTCTATAGAAACATTCGTCTGCCATACCGGATACCATGAAGGTATGGTCAGCGTATTGTTAGATTCCTTTTTATATGACAATAAGACAGTATAAGGAAACGAATTTGACACATGCCGATAGGTTTTCCTTCTTGCATCATTCGCTATTGAAAATCCGTCATAACTACTGACATCATTTATTTCTTTTTTCTTAATCTTCGTTAATCGATTTCCTTTTGCGTCTAAAATTTCAACTTTTAAGTCTTTGATATCATCCGCTTCACCATTGTAATATATAGAGATATCTCCAGAAGGAATACCTTTTTCTGAAAGGATTGTGACCGCCTTCTCAACTACAATCTGCAGCCTGTCTTTTGACAATATGTTACATATCTTATGCTCGTATCGTACTACTGCATGAGCATCTATAAGTAATTCTAGAGGAATATTCGTTACATCGAGCGAATTATTTTCTATTCCTTCCTCAGTCCTGTATTCGCTATCTAAAGTCTTTGAAAAGGGTTGATATTCAGAATAGATTGTCCCACTTTGAATTGGCAAAATGCAAGTAATACTATAAAATAAGTACGTGAGAATCATTGTAGTAATTTGGTTTAATTCTTCCTCAATTTACAAATAATAATTGGATATTCCCCAATTAGTAGCTGAGATGGATGCTACAAGCTAGTCAACGTTATGCTATATTCTAATCCTCAACTAACTCCGCCAGTTCCATCCACAACTCTTCTTTCTCTTCTATGGTCGCATTTACAGTCGATAAATCTTTAGACAGGTCCGTAATCTGATCCGGAGTCAAGTCAGGACTATTAAATGACTCGGTAATTTTTGCTTTCTTTTCTTCAAGCTTTTCAATCTCCTTCATTACTCGATTGTAGGCTTTACGTTGCTCGAAGCTGGCTTTTTTGACTTCTTTCTTTTCTTCTTTTTCAGCATCTACCTCTTTGTTGGGTTGATTACGATTTTCTATTTTTCGTTTGTTTCGGTATTCTGTGTAATTACCTGGAAAGTCTTTCACTTCCCCATCACCTTTAAGGACGAACATATGATCTACCAACTTATCCATGAAATATCTATCGTGAGATACTATGATGAGACATCCTGGAAAATCCATTAGATATTCTTCCAGCACGTTAAGCGTCACAATGTCCAAATCATTGGTTGGTTCATCGAGAATAAGGAAATTCGGATTTTCCATCAATACAGTAAGGAGATATAGTCTTCTTTTCTCTCCTCCACTCAGCTGTGATACGTATACTTGCTGTTGTAACCGAGGAAACATGAATCGTTCTAGAAGTGACTCTGCTGTCAATTTTAGTCCTTTTTCTAAAGGTATATATTCTGCAATATCCCTGATCACATCTATCACCCTTTTGTCTTGTGATAGATTCATACCCGACTGTGTATAATAGCCGAATACAATCGTATCTCCTATGACAACTTTACCACCGTCTGGTCGTATGTCTTTTGTCAGTAGTTTGAGGAAAGTAGTCTTCCCCGCTCCATTAGGTCCAACTATCCCTACGCGCTCTCCTTTAGTAAACTTATAGGTAAAGGAATTCAATATCACCGTATCTCCAAATGATTTCTGTACCGCATGCGCTTCCACGATCTTGGAGCCCATACGAGCCGCCTTGATATGGATTTTTAATTCGTCATCATCAAGATTAATATGTGCTTTAGCTTTGATATCGTCAAACGAATCAACTCTAGATTTTGCCTTCGTTCCTCTAGCTTTTGGCTGACGCCTAATCCAGGTCAACTCTTTAGCATATAGTTTTTTGGTTTTATCTAATACAACCGCATCATTGGCCATACGAGCAGCTTTCTTCTCTAGGAAATTAGAATAATTACCCCTGTGAACATGCATAATACCTCGTTCCAACTCTACAATTTCAGTACAGACTCTTTCTAAAAAATACCTATCGTGCGTCACCATAAATAAGGTCAGATTTGCAGTTTGTAGATAAATCTCTAACCACTCGATCATCTCCAGATCCAAGTGATTCGTAGGTTCATCCAAGATCAAAAAATCAGGTTGATCTATCAATATTTTGGCTAAGGCTACTCTTTTTTGTTGACCTCCTGACATAGAGGAAATCGTTTGATCTAGCGAGTCTAATTTTAACTTGCTCAATATTTCCTTGATTCTCACTTCGATGTCCCAAGCCTTGAGATCTTCAATGATGGATACTTGTTGTTGGATCTTTATCTCATCCTTATCTATCACAGCCATTTCATATGCCTGTATGGCTTGTATGGCAGGATTGTCACTATTGAGTATTGCTTCTAGCGCAGTGTCATTGGGATTAAGTTCAGGATTTTGCTTCAAATATGCAATCTTTATGTCTTTGGCAAAGTGGATTTTTGCGTTTTCTCCCTCTGGTGCCTCATCTCCCGAAATCACTCTTAGCAAAGTGGTTTTGCCACTTCCATTTTTGGCTACAAGAGCGATCTTGTCTCCCTTACTTATTGATAAGTTGAGCCCTTCAAAGAGCGTCTTCTCACCATAAGATTTACTAACATTTTCTAATGATAAATACTGCATGGCGGCAAAGATAACAAGTGAATTGAGTAATATGCTATGTATTCTTTTTTGAAGGTAAATTTTAGAATTTCGTGATTGAATTCGAGGTTTTATAAATAAATATTAACATGCTTTGCGGCACATGCGATCAGGCCACAGGTATTACTCTAGTGTTGATCCAATAACGATGTGTCATCCTAAATCTTAGCCTCCAAACATCTAACCTTATAAACTAACCCTGGAGTTTAGGTCCAAATTTTTCAAAAAGGAATGAAACAATAATAAAATTACATTCTTCTGCTTGATCTTTTTCCCTTCTTCTGCGTTAAAAAGCCTCGTCTATGCGATGCATAACCTACGTTTTTTGCCATGGAGAATGACTAAATATCAGCTCATAAAAACGTACTTTATTAATGTATCATTCCTAAGCTGATCCCGATCACTCAGATTATAGATATCTTTACAACCACAACCCATAATTTATGAATGCATTCTATATTTTCAAAATAGTACATATTGTAGGATTTACGGCCTGGTTTGCAGGCCTATTTTACTTGGTGCGTATGTTTGTCTACCATACTGAAGCATATGATGAAGATCAACCCAAACAAGATATTTTGAAAGCACAATTCAATATTATGGAATGGCGAGTGTACAAAATAATCTGTAACCCTGCTATGATCATCACTTGGATATTTGGTCTAGGTATGATCTTTGTTATGGTACAAGACTCAGGTTGGGGTTGGCTTAAGGCCAATTCTTGGCTCCACTTTAAGCTTCTTCTTGTTTTACTTTTGTCTGGTTATCAAGGATATTGCAAGTCCTTGATCAAGAAATTAGAAAAAGGGAAAACAGGGTTCTCATCTACTCAATTCAGATTATTTAATGAAGTACCTACTTTATTTTTGATATTAATTTCTGCTATCGCTGTCTTTAAGAATGCTACTAATCCATTGATATTAGTCGTGTCTATTATTGTAGTGATGGGAGTATTGGTGTTTTTTACAAAATTGTATAAAAAGATACGGGAGAGTAAGAAGTAGGTTTTCTTCTTTAAAACCCAAATTAATTTTCAAAAATTGACAGGTATAAACGAATAACTTCCTTTTGTTTTATCCCAACACATTCTTTGTTTACTAAGTATGTCTTGTTGCACCATTTGAAACGTGGTTAAAAGAAGAAAATCTAACTTTTTAATATAAGAATCATCGCAAACATTTTCTTCGATATAGTCGAAATAACTAGAAGAAAAGTTCTTATACCAATTACGTTTTGGTACGTCGGAATAGAATTTAGAATTCTTTAAAGTGAGTCAAGGCAAAAAAACGCAGTGATAGCCAAATAGCTTGCACAGCAAACATGTCGGCTAGTGTAACAAATTAGAGATTTGTGGGCTAGCAATAGTGAATACAACGTAATCACTGACCAATAAATAAATATACTACTCCAAAAGCATAGCTCTCAGCCCACAATTGAAATATCAATTGTTACACTGAGTAATAATCGTGAGTATTTTTAACGAAGGATCGCAAAGAAGAAACTAAATAATAACCGACAATATCAAACGTAATTGGTATTAGATAAGAACATAAAGACTGGATAGTTACTCAGGTCATCCGAAGACATGGAATTAATATCCCACATCATAAATTCAACATTATCAATCATAATGTCCAGGCCAATTTTGTGTTTTGATATTACCGAATAAAGACTCTCTCGATAAGAAGGAGTGATTATTGATTTTGTCGACAATGTCCAGAGATCATTTATCGTCCTTATTTCAGCATGATTTATTGAATCAAGATTTGGGTATATTATCTGAGAACTTCGCTCTTGCTTTAACCTATATAATTTTCTTCTTTGATGAATAATATCTCCACGTTCACTTAGATTAGTCGAAGATGATAAAAGAAGAGCCAGTGAATCAATACTTTTGTCAATCTGTGCTTCTGACTGAGAAAAACATACCCCCGGAAGTATTATTAGAATAATAAGATAAAGTTTATTCATAATATTCTTGAATTGTCAAACGATACCATGATAAACGACCTATCCGTTTAAATAACTCTCAATAGTAAAAAAGATCCTAAATTTTGACTACCCCACCGCAAGCGGATGGAGCATTAGCCAAAATTTTTCCAACCTAAAGGTCGGAAATCGGATCTTTTTTGTGATAAGGCGTTTTATGCAAAAACATCTTTTTTATGACCCCGACGCAAGCATCGGAGAATTTAAGTATTAAAACTCAACTAAAGTTCTTACTCTCAACCCTAATCCTTTATTACCAAATAGTGCTGGCACCTCCGGTTGGTCAAGGTAATTGAGTCTCTGTACAAGATCAAATCTTAGAATCTTTAGAACATTAGAAATTCCAAAACTCGCTTCCATATATGGCTCTCTATCACTTAGGACAAATGTAGTCGGAACACCAGCTTCATCTGTTGGAAACTGTATCAACCCTGGATTAAGGTTTGGATTATGCTGATCAGACAATGTGCCATAGTACGCTTTGAATGATAATATAGATCTTAGCTTCAGTTTCTTGATCAATGGTATTCTATTCATCACGGCTCCCATAAAGAAATGTTCTGCGTTAAGAGAAACAAATTGATCGGCAGCGAATTCCAAGAAATTCATCATGTTGTAAGATGTCAATTGATAGGCATATGTCTGATTACCTCTTGGTATATTTTGAAGGATATATGGAACATCTCCCCAAGTCTTTCCTCCTTCTAATAATATATTAGACTTACCCCAAGTCAACCATTCGAATTGCCTGAAGACATCTAACTTAAGCTTGCTAAATTTATATTTTCCGCCAAGTATATTATCAAATCCTTGGGTGAAATTAACTTTCATGATTGGGTATTCATTATATATCTGAGTTCTAGTGTCCTTCCCCTGCATAAACTGTTCGTTGGGTGCATACCTAAATCCCACACTCAATTCAGAAGTTGTCACATTATCAAGAGTATTTCTATTTCCATCACTATCAAAATTGAAAAATTCTAAAGATCCATAAGGATCCCTTTGTTTTCTCCTTACATCGATATGATAATTAAACCCTGACGTCTCACGAACATAATTCAACTCAATGTTTCTTGCCATTAACATCTTGGTCGCATCTCCTCTCTGAAATGATAAAAAGAAATTACTTGGATTAAAAAACTCGAGCTCTTGTCCAGGAAATATACTTTCTTTCTCTATAGTAAATCTCAAAAAGTGTCTTGGGTTATCATTAAAATTGTCGTTGAATGTATAGAGTGCACCTCCACTATATTTCCATTCTTTAGTTTTCATTGCTCTAGCTACATAACCTTGCAATTTCAACTTTGGAGTAAGCTCTGGCCTTGTTTCACCGCCAAACCTTAGGTTGAGCCCTTCTACAGCATTAAAACTAACAAATGTAGCAATTGATCCAAACTGTACCGGACCTAATGGAGCATATCCTGTAAAAACGATTCTCATAAAATATGCATAAGTCTTATAATACTTATCATTTTGTAATCTTTCGATCATAGAATAGAGCTCCTCATCATTTTTCTCTAATGGTTGAATCCTATTGTCCTGCCAAAACGTTTCATCTCTTTTCTCGGCTTCATCCAGATATATTATTTTTTCCAATTTTCCGAATATTGATTCATCCTCAGGTTTCGAAAAGTCATAGTCAGAATAATGGACTGTTCGAGTACCATACATCCCAAAACTATTATTTACCAATGAGTAATCTATAACCAACTGGTCTTTAGTTTTGATATAATCATCGCCATAAGCTTCAAATTCTTGCACTATTCTCAAGTCTCTAACGAAGTTTATATTCATCCCATCGATGATACCCATATCCACCTTCAGGATCGTAAATTTATCATCATTTGAAACATAAATATTCCCAGTAAATCCAAAGTTTCCTTTTACAGCAGGTATGAAGGCAAGATTAATGGCCTCTTTTCCATTCACTGTTGTCGTATCTATAATATAGTATCGGTAGAAATCATCTCCTTTATCTGCAAATGGACTAACGAACTGCAACTCCAATATGGATATCTTTTCTTCATAGATATCTATGTCCTGATATAGAGCATCTACCACATTATTTATCGTGCCAGGATCTATCGTTTTATCTATTTCGGTGAACTTTGAAGCTTTTCTCACTTCCTTTAATCGATTACCATCCTTTTTATAATGAATAGTAGATAAGTTTTCTCTCATAAATAATGGTAAATAAGTTTTACCATTTACTTCTGATGTATCAATATAATCCCAGAGAAAATCCAGCTTTCTTACAAACCTTGTGTTCTTAAATTCTTCTGTGATATTGTTGATATCTATATTTATCTTCTCTTGTTGATTGTATTTGTAGTAATCTTTGCCTTTTAGACTATTTGTATACTTGTTCCCCATTACCTTTTTGGCTAATTCTAATGCGGGGTTGTTCTTTTTACTGTATTTCGTTTTCTTTTCTCTGATTTCAACGGTTTCCATCAACAATCCTTCCTCTGATATTCTGAAATTAATCTTATTTGTCTTTCCGATAGTTATACCCTTAAATATAGTTTCATAACCAATAAAAGCTGCAAATACTGTATCGCTTGGGAACCTAGTCTCAATATTATAATATCCATCTAAATCTGTAGAAACACCAACATTGGTACCTTTCAGTCCTACATCGACAAAGGGTAGTGGCTCTCCCGTTCTGGCATCAAAAACATTTCCTCTGATTCGAGTCACACCTTGTGCTGATAAGTTAACAACAAACAATATTACTGCGGCGATTATAAAAAACTTACTAAACGTATATTTCATCTGCTTACAATTAATGGTAATGATCTGGGGGTTGAATCTCTCTGTAGAATCTATTATTTATAATACTGAAATAATTAATTCCTATAAGGGGTCAAAAATGTGATTATTAACACAAAGGTCATCCATTTTGTTGAGTTTTAAGAAAATATTAGATGTTTATAACTAGTTCATTTACAATGAAATTGCCTAAAAAGTATCTATAATCAAATTAAAATAGCTTACCAAGTTGCATATGCAACTAAATATACTTTCACCAATCACGATTTGTAAATTTTCTTTTATTCGAATAGGAAAAGGCGGAATATAAAATTCCTTAATTTTTCATGGAAAATACTTAATGAAATACGCAACCAAAAGATGAACCTATCAAATTATTCTTCCTTATACTTGTGCAGAAGAATTCAACCATGAAAAAACTATTCAATAAGGGTGTAAAACAATATCTCAAACTTAGATACAATCGTATCGAACGTATGAGAAATGCTCCTATTGAAGTACAAGAAAAAACATTCATTTCTTTACTAAACAGAGCTAAAGACACCAAATACGGCAAAAAATATGGTTTCTCGAAAATAACTGACCATGCATCCTTTATCCAAAACGTACCCTTAATCGATTATGAAGATGTAAAACCATACATCGATAGAATGATGAAAGGAGAGAGCAATGTTCTTTGGCCAGGAATCGTAAAATGGTACGCTAAATCCTCCGGCACTACAAACGATAGATCAAAATATATCCCTGTAACTGAAGATTCACTTTATAAAAATAATGTAGCAGCCAGCTGGGATACAATGGCAATCACCTACCATGAAGATCCAGAGAGTGAGATCTTTCTAAAGAAAAGCTTAATCATGGGTGGTTCTTTGAACCCATGGGAGCATAACCCTAAAGTAACGATTGGAGATATATCTGCCATCCTCCTTCATAGAATGCCCACAGTAGGGCGACCGTTTTATTCTCCAGATTTTAAAACAGCGTGTCTGCAAGATTGGGAGGAAAAAATCAGACTGATGACCCATATCTGCATCCAAGATGATATAGTTATGTTTGGTGGTGTTCCTACATGGACAATTGTTCTTTTCAAGAGAATTTTAAGAGAAACAGGAGCTAAAAACATGCATGAAGTATGGCCGAACGTACGGTATTATTTGCATGGCGGTGTTGGTTTTGATCCATATATAGATCAGTTCAAAGAATTCCTACCTGATCCTGATTTTAGATATTATGAAGTGTACAATGCTTCTGAAGGATATTTTGGGGTTCAAGATAGAAGCCATAAAAAAGGAATGCTTCTTCTTTTAGATAATGATGTGTATTACGAATTCATTACAATGGAGGAATTACTAAATGATGAACCAAAAACGATTCCCTTATCTGAAGTAAAAATTGATACTAATTACGTATTAGTAATTAGTTCTTCAGCTGGGCTGTGGAGATATATACCTGGAGATACTGTTATTTTTTCTTCTATTAAGCCTTATAGAATATCTGTAAGCGGCAGAACCAAACACTTCATCAATGTATTTGGTGAAGAAGTAATGGTTGCCAATACTGATAAGGCAATAGCAGAAACGATTAACGCCCTCCCAGCTGTAGTGTCTGACTACACTGTGGCCCCTATATATATGAAGCAAGGTAGCAAAGGTGGTCACCAATGGTTGATAGAATTCGAAAAAGTACCTGATAGTATAGAGGCATTTGAGCTGTTACTAGATGATAATCTTCAAAAAATAAATTCTGACTACGCTGCCAAAAGATATAAAGACATGGCTTTAACAAGATTACAAATCGTACCCGTACCCCCAGGAACTTTTTTGAGGTGGCTTGCTAGTAAAGGCAAAGTAGGTGGCCAAAATAAAGTCCCTCGACTATTCAACTCCAGAAAATATGTGGATGAATTGATGGATTTTGTGGAAAATTAAGAGTTCAATAATTAAATATTTAGTAATAACAGCACATTTTTATGCATAGAATATTCATCTTTTTTATACTTATATTATTGACTTTTATTACAAACAACCAACTCATGGCGCAAGGCCCAAACCCAATATCTGAAAACTTGATCACCCCATTTGAAAAAGATGGGAACTATACTGCTACCTATGACGAAGCGATCATTCATTATCAAAAATTAGAAATAGCATACAGCTCATCAATTAAGCTCAATGAATTTGGGATGACAGATAGCGGCAACCCTCTTCATGAAGTAATAGTTACTAAGGATGGAGAGTTCGACCCGGAGCAAATCAGAAAAAATGGGAAAGTTATCATTTTAGTCAACAATGCCATCCATCCGGGTGAACCATGTGGAGTCGATGCAAGTATGATGTTGGCAAGAGATTTGAGAAAAAAAAGAAACACCTTATTGGATCATGCAGTACTAGTTATCCTCCCCATTTATAACATTAGTGGCCACCTCAATCGAGGGAGTTTCTCAAGGGCAAATCAACAGGGGCCAAAAGCATACGGTTTCCGAGGAAATGCACAAAATCTTGATCTGAATCGTGATTTCATAAAAGGCGACACAGAAAATGCTAGATCATTCAACAAATTATATACTAAATGGAGTCCGGATATATTCATCGATAATCATACCTCAAATGGAGCTGATTATCCATATGTGATGACACTGATCCCAACTCAAAAAGATAAAATGGAACCTGCATTGAGCACTTATATGCAGGACACAATGCTTCCTGAGCTATTCTCAAAAATGAATGAAAAGGGATATGAAATGACACCTTATGTGTATGCGCGTACTACGCCTGAAGAAGGCATCGCTGGATTTCTTGATCTTGCACGATATTCTTCTGGATATGCTAGTCTCCATAACAGTATTTCGTTTATGCCTGAAACCCATATGCTCAAACCTTTCAAAGATAGAGTGATGAGTACTTATCATTTCATGAGATCAATGCTAGAGCACGTAGAAGATAACCATACTGAAATACTTAAGGCAAGAAAAAATGCCATCTACAAGACAAAGACAAAGTCTGATTTCGATTTGAATTGGGAATTAGATATTGAAGCTGTGGGAAAATTAATGTTCAAAGGGTATGGAGCAAAGTATAAACCAAGTGAGGTAAGTGGATTGGATCGACTATATTATGATCATAATGCTCCATATGAAAAAGCAATTCCATTTTACAATACCTATAAATCTAAACTTACCGTCAAGAAACCAAGCGCATATATTATACCAAGAGCCCATAAGCAAATAGTTGACAGAATGATAGCAAATGGGGTGGAAGTAAGCCAGCTTGATGCAAATGAAATCATAGAAGTAGAGATCTATAAAATCTTAGATTATCAATCGCCTACAATACCTTATGAAGGTCATTTTCTTCACAGTAAAGTAGCAGTTTCTAAGTCTATGCAAAACATTCAATATCATGAAGGTGATTATATGATCCGCACAGATCAAAAAATGAACAAATACATTCTGCAGACATTAGAACCACAAGGGCCTGACTCCTGGTTCGCTTGGAATTTCTTTGATGGTATATTGATGCAAAAAGAACATTTTTCTTCATATGTATTTGAAGATCTAGCAGCCGAGTTTCTCAAAGAAAATCCTGATGTACGCAGAGCACTTGAAAAGAAAAAAGCATCAGATCCAGAATTTGCAAAGAGTGCTTATGCTCAGTTGAATTTTGTTTACGAAAGTTCTCCTCATTTTGAACCCACTTATATGAGATATCCTGTTGGAAGAGTTTTAAAGTAACAATATTTAATTAAAAAAATAGTCTTTCACTCAAGTACAAAGTGCCATTCTATATCATAAAAAAGCAACCAAAACACCATTTCCAAGCACTTACACATCCACTTATATAATATATGACTTTTATTGCATCATTTTCTCCAATATGTCAGTCTATAATGCGTTATCGAAACTGAATTTTCTAATTTTGCAGGCGGTTCGGATTTAACAAAATACTTTAGTGAAGAAATACCTTTTATTTATCATCATAGTTTTAACGTCTCTTACTCAAGAGGTGAATGGACAGGATATATTTCCTGTCCCAGCTAACTATGGATTTTTATGTGATGAGGCACAGTATCTCTGTGGATCTGATCTTGATGGGTATAATGGATCTTTACTTCAAGCATTATCTCCTTTACCACAACCATTTCCTATTTGTGGAAATAGTGGTACCGCAGAAAACACACAATGGTTTTCTTTTATTGCCGATGATACAATTCTTCAAATAAATATTACTTTCGATAATTGTACTTTCGATATTTCAGGACCTGGAGTTTCCGCTGGTTTATACATGGATTGTAATCTCAACATGCAGCTTGGTGATGACTTACAAATAGCCTGTAATACCGTAGAAGGAGCTACCGGCAGTATTGATTTACAACCAGATTCAACTATTGTAATAATACCTGGAAACATCTATTATCTTTATGTTGATGGATATAATAATGCCGTCTGTGATTTCACTATAGATGTAATAAGTGGTGTTTGTAAAGAAAATATTCCTGTAAATGTAGAATGCCAACAAGATTGTGGCGTTGCCAATCAACTTTTTGATAATCTTGGCTGTACGGGGTTTGATGAGACCTATATTTTTGAACCATCTAGTCAAATTCTTGAAGACCTTACTGGCTGTAATCCATTTATAGCCAATGCTTTATTGGATAGCATCATATATATCGATTGGGAAATTACGCCAAACACTGGTTTTACAGTTCTTTCCACTCCTATGTATTATGATAGTTTGGATATTCGTGCTTCTCTGGAAGTCACTTGGAATGTTCCTGGCACATATACGATAAAGCCTATCATGAGTATCAACCCCTTATACGCAACTTGCAGAGGGATGTGCGAGTGCACTGATGATGTAATATATACAGTAACCATCGGACAAAGTACTTTGGATACTCTGCCATTGATAGAACTCTGCCCGACTATGACAGTTGATTTTTGTGGTCAAACATTTTTTAGTGACGTAGATGTAACCTGTACTGACCGAGAAAACTGCACCATAATTGTCCAAGAAATAAGAGTCAAAGACAGGGTTGATCTGCCAGTTGACACCCATTATATCTGCCCAAGTGATTGCTTCGAATTTAATGATAGTTTATACTGCACTCCAAATCTTTTCAATTTCTCATTAAATGGTTGTGATACTTTTATTCAAATACAATTAGTAGAACTTGACCTAAGTGTTAACCTTACAATAGCAAAAACGCTAATCGATTGTATCAATGAAGATGCAGAGATGACTGCCGAATACACCACTAATTATCCCGACTCAATTCAGATCTTCTGGCTCAATGAGGTAGGTGATACAGTATCCAACGCCGAAAGTTATGTTGCTACCAGTGGTGGTACATTTACATTTCATGCTGTGCCACTGAACGCCACAGGGTGTTTCCAAACCATATCTAATACGGTTACAGTCGACGATCAGTTACCAACCGTGGTTCTAACTCCTCCTTCTTTGGACTGTAATAATACAACGGACATTATCCAGCTCACTTCAGCAGATAATATTGCATCTGTCTCATGGACTGGACCTAGTGGGTTTTTAACTAACGATCAATCTCCTACTGTGACCGAAGGAGGAATCTATACTGCCTCCATTACTACTACAAATGGCTGCAATATATCAGAAGATACTGAGGTTTTGGCGGATTTCGCAATGCCTCAATTTACAATCATGCACGATGATTTCGACTGTAGTGAAAATATTCCAGTAGCACAATACTCATCAAATAGTACTATCGTGTCCGTTCTTTGGGCGTCAGGCACAGAAACATGGACTGATCAGATTCTCAATTTGCAGTCTTCAGGAAATTATACGCTTACGGTGACTGCAAGCAATGGGTGTACAGCTACTCGATCATTCACTGTTATTGACAATTCTTATGATCCTACTCTCAATCTAAATGAAGACTTCATCTGGAGATGTAACGATTCTGAAAAAGACATAGATATAACAACGCTTCTTGATCCAGCACTTGATTATCAATGGACAAATATAGATGGTGGACCAGCTTCAACATCCGAAATATTAACTATTAGTGGCCCAGATGTTTTTATATTGACTGGGACAGACCCATCTGTAGGCTGTGTTGGTCATGACACTGTGAGAATAACAGAAGACAATAATTTATTCAGTGATTTTGAATTTACAGTCAACAACCCAACATGTTTTGCTGGATCAGATGGCACTATAGAAGTAACTTCATTTATTGGAGGAGAAGGTCCGTTCATATATTTACATGAAGGAACCATGTTTACTGATCTAGCATCTATGAAATTTTCCATAGGTATGCATACCATTTCAATTTTTGATCAGTATGAATGTGAAGTCAGCAAAACTTTTGAAATCATAAGTTCTGCACCTTTTGAAGTTATTACAGAACCTAAGGTCACAATCAAATATGGTGAGAATGGTTTTCTGACTGCCGATGTCAACATAGATGATAGTCAACTAAATACTATCATATGGACTGATGCAGATGGCAACTTCCTCGCTGAAGGCAAAGAGGTAGAGATAAGTGCAGATCAAGAAACAGTCATAGTCACTGCGGAAGATATAAATGGATGTACGGCTACAGCAACTATAACCTTAGATATCGATTATGAAGTAGAGATCTTTTATCCTAATGTATTTAGCCCAAATGGTGACGGGACAAATGATAATTTCATGCTTTACAACAGCGGCTCACCAGAAAATATGAATGTTATCCAAATATTTGATCGTGCAGGTGAACTTATCTTTGAAGAAAAGGACATGCTCTTCAATGAAACTCAAAGCGGATGGAATGGTGAATTTAATGGTCAAGTGGTGCAGCCTGGAGTATATGTGTTTATTATAAACTACACATTAAGGAATGGCGAAGCAAGAGTCAAGACTGGGTCTATTACTGTAGTGCGTTAAAAGTCTTATATTTTAATAAAATATTTCTGATATACAATGACAAAGCTTCTATTTACTAGAGGGTTACCTATTTATATTATTGCACTTTCAATTTATTGATTGATCTAATACCATTTACGGTTTGGAATGTCGGAATATAATTTAGAATTCTTTAAAGTGAGTCAAGGCAAAAAACGCAATGATAGCCAAATAGCTTGCACAGCAAACATGTCGGCTAGTGTAACAAATCAGAGATTTGTGGGCTAGC
>CAJXUU010000007.1 GCA_913061325.1 uncultured Saprospirales bacterium
CTATCCTCTTCGTCGGCAGCGTCAGATGTGTATAAGAGACAGGGATAAGGCATTATTTAGGTGATTTCGAATGTTTTGAATGTTATGGAGAAGATAATCATATTTGTCAATTCAAAAACGAAATGACTTGGAACATGTCACATGTTGAGATTCTCAACAGTATAATGTCTCAGTATTTGAAGGATAATCGTAATGACTTCAGTATTCAAGCTAGGAACTTATGTGATGTTATAAACTTATTCAAAAATGACCGACAAGAGTATTTCGAAAAACATCCTGAACCTGACCTCATTGAGTGTGATTACTATATTCATAAATATAAAACATCAATTGTCAAAAGTAGGCACATAACATATTTCAGAGAACCTCTTTCTGATGTTGATGAACATAATAGATACTATACAGAAATGCTCGGTATTGAATCATTTTTTAGAGGAATACAAGAGTCCAACTTTTTAGCGATTAAAGACAAAACCAAATTCGCTAATGCATTAAAGCAAATACAAATAACCGCAGGTATATCTAAAACCCAAGCCAATCTGTATTTCAGGAAAGCAATTAGCGGAATTAAATATTCTTATCGTGATATGCTCACTGAAGTGGATGTGCTGACCATTAATGTTCTTACTATTAGCAGTCCTGAAGGACAACTGATTGCATTAAAAAGAGAGTTACAAGAAATTCCACAAAATTTAAAACAAACTATCGGTGATTTAGATTATACAAGCACCAAAGAAGAAAATAAATTAGTGGATGCATTAAATCTTATTAATAAAAATTTGGAGCAAATCGATCATTCTCTATACTTTATTGGCAGAGATCTAGCATCTAGAAAATATATTATTCTTAAGAATGCTCATGCTGAAAAATTGCATGATAATTTTGGAATAAAATTAAAAGTAGTAAGCTCTAAACTCTGGTAATTTAGGAATGAATCATCAAAGTTAATCATACTCATATACTTAGATTAGTCTAACACCCATCTTGAAAAAGCTAAACCGCGCACCTTAAAACTCCATCTCCACCACAGCCTTTGCAACCTTCCCACCCAACTGTGGTCCTATTTTTTCCATTTTCACCTTTCCTCCTGTCACATTCGAGAATTCGTCTTTGAATCTTGTGATAATATTGAACACAACTGTTTCCAGTAATTTCTGAGTTTTATCCATTTCTGATTCACATATTTTGAATAGCTTTTCATAATTGACAGTATCACCGATATTGTCATCACTGCTGTCAAAGGTTTTGAGTTCTACTTCTGCATCAATGATAAATGTATTTCCTGTTTTTCTCTCAACTTCATAGTATCCATGATATGCATGAAACTCCGCTCCTTTTATTGCTACTGTTGTTTTCATTTCTACTTTTTTATGTTTTGATTAAGCTAAGATTGTAGAATATTATCTAATAAGGAAGAAACAAGGATGTTAATGTTGCGTATTAATCGTCAGGTAAGAGTAAATAATCCTAATTACGTTCACCGTCCAAATTTAATATCTATACATTTGCGGCGTTATTTGTTGACAAACCTAACCAAATAAAATATGGATATCGAAGCAACTAGTGCACCAGCACATATGGTAAATGCCTCAAAAGTAGATAAGTACGAACATCATGATTATTATGATGTGGATGGATTATTATCTGAAGATCACTTACTAGCTAGAGATGCAGTACGTGACTGGGTAAAAAAAGAAGTTAGCCCTATTATAGAACAATACTCTGAAAAAGCAGAATGTCCACTCTTCTTGTTCAAACAATTAGGAGAAATCGGAGCATTTGGTCCAAGTTTACCAGAAAAATACGGATGTGGTGGTATGGATGAGATCGCCTATGGTGTAATCATGCAAGAACTAGAAAGATGTGATTCTGGTCTTAGATCTATGGCATCAGTGCAGGGTTCCCTTGTAATGTATCCTATCTATAGATTTGGATCTGAAGAACAGAAGATGAAATACCTTCCTAAACTCGCTACAGGTGAGCTGATTGGTTGTTTCGGTCTTACAGAACCAGATCATGGATCTGACCCTGGAGGAATGACTACTTCTTTCACAGAAGATGGAGACGATATTATCTTGAATGGAGCTAAAATGTGGATTACTAATAGTCCAGTAGCGGATATCGCTGTCGTATGGGCAAAAAATCCAGAAGGAAAAATCAAAGGAGTAATCGTTGAAAGAGGAATGGAAGGTTTTTCGACACCAGAAATTCACGGAAAATTATCTCTTAGAGCCAGCATCACTGGAGAATTAGTATTCGAAGATGTAAGAGTACCAAAATCTAATATTTTACCTGAAGTATCAGGACTCAAAGGGCCTCTTTCATGTCTATCAAAGGCAAGATATGGCATTGCATGGGGAGCAATTGGAGCAGCATTGGATTGTTATGATTCTGCATTGAGATATAGTAAAGAAAGAGAGCAATTCGGTAGACCAATAGGAGGATTCCAATTGACTCAAAAGAAATTGGCAGAGATGATCACTGAGATCACAAAAGCTCAATTACTAGCTTGGAGATTAGGATCTCTAGCCAATGAAGGAAAAGCAACTCCTGCTCAAATTTCAATGGCAAAAAGAAATAATGTAAATATGGCATTAGATGTAGCTAGAGAAGCAAGACAAATTCATGGTGGTATGGGTATTACAAATGAATATCCTATTATGAGACATATGATGAACTTGGAGACCGTTTTGACTTATGAAGGTACTCATGACATACACTTGTTGATCACGGGTATGGATGTGACTGGATTGAATGCGTTTAAGTAAAAACTTAAAACATATTATTAAAGAAAGGTCGGTTATCTCTTTACAAGATAACCGACTTTTTTTTGCTATTTACTAAAATTATTTTGACGTAGTTCCTAGCTATTATATGACTCAAACTAACCCATAAAATTATATTTCACTTTTCTCTTTAGTGTTAGTTTGTTGACTTTTTTAATAAAATGTTCCTTCTTAATTCGCCACTTTCACTAAAAGCAATATTTTTGCACCGCTTAATAACGCTTAATGAAGGTAGATTCTGACGAAATATCTTAATTTAGCGAATTGATGACAAATCATTTTTGATAAAAATCATTTTATGAGAAGAGTAGTAATCACCGGAATAGGAGCACTTACGCCGATCGGAAATACATATCCAGAGTATGTAGAAGGGCTAAAAAATGGAGTCAGTGGTGCTGGACCAATTACTAGATTTGATGCTACACTGTTTAGGACGAAGTTCGCATGTGAGGTTAAAAATTTCAAAGTTGAAGACTTTTTACATAGAAGGGAAGCTAGGAGAATGGATCCTTTTTCTCATTTTGCTGTAGTTATTGCTGAAGAAGCAATGCAACATTCTGGTCTTGATATCGAAAAAATAGATTTAGACAGAGCTGGAGTAATCTGGGGAAGTGGAATAGGCGGATTCGAGACAATAGAACACGATATTGAAGAAGCTGCTTTGAGAACAGGCACACCTGCATATAGTCCATTTTTGATACCTAAATTAATTGCAGATATCGCACCTGGACTCATTTCTATTAAGTATGGATTCAGAGGAGCAAACTTTACAACAGTATCGGCTTGTGCATCTTCTACGAACTCTATTTCATCAGCATATGACTATATCAAATTAAATAGATCGGACGTTATGATCACTGGTGGTTCAGAAGCCTCTGTAACTAAAGCTGGAATAGGGAGTTTTGGTTCAATGAAAGCATTATCACCTAGAAATGATGATTATAAAATAGCAAGTAGACCGTTTGATAAAGATAGAGACGGATTTGTACTCGGTGAAGGAGGTGGTTGTCTAGTATTAGAAGAACTAGAACATGCAAAAGCAAGAGGAGCAAATATCATAGCAGAAATCGTGGGCGTAGGCGCAACTGCAGATGCTTATCATATGACAGCACCTCACCCAGAAGGGTTGGGAGCTAGAAATGTAATGAAAATGGCTATTCGTGATGCAGGATTAAATCCAACAGATATAGACTATGTAAATGTACATGGTACATCTACACCTCTTGGAGATATAGCAGAGACAAAAGCAATCGGCCAGGTATTCGGTGACCATGCGTATAATCTTAATATCAGTTCTACTAAATCAATGACTGGACACTTATTGGGTGCGGCTGGTGCTGTAGAAGCCATTGCAAGTATCGCTGCTATTCAACATAATTTTATACCTCCAACAATAAATCATCATACTCATGATCCTGAGATTGACTCAAAGTTAAACTTGACGTTAAATGAGGCTCAAGAGAGAAAAATAAACACGGTAATCAGTAACACATTTGGATTTGGAGGTCATAATGCCTCAATCGTAATTAAAAGATTTGAAAGCTGATTTTGACAGTATTTATTAGACTCTATAATTATTATCTGTCTAAGGATAAAGACCTTGCTCAGAAGTTACGTCCTGTAATAGGATTTACACCTCGTAGACTAGGTCTATTTAAGCGTGCATTCTATCATAAGTCAATGAACAATGATGGAAAAAATGGTACTAGCAACGAACGGTTAGAGTACCTTGGCGATGCTGTTTTATCTACTATTGTGGCTGAATACCTCTTTAAAAAGTATCCAAATAAAGACGAGGGTTTCCTTACTAAAATGAGGTCCAAAATCGTAAAGCGTAAAACCCTTAATGATATTGCTGATCAGATGGGCCTTGATATAATATTGAGCAATTACTCTCAAGGTAGAATGAGTCACTCAATGTTGGGGAATGCACTTGAAGCACTTGTGGGAGCAATCTATATAGAGTTCGGTTATAAAAAGAC
Source organism: uncultured Saprospirales bacterium (assembly GCA_913061325.1). Classification (GTDB taxonomy): domain Bacteria; phylum Bacteroidota; class Bacteroidia; order Chitinophagales; family Saprospiraceae; genus CAJXUU01. The sequence continues at coordinate 4,769 of CAJXUU010000007.1, forward strand.
TAAAAACTATGTGATAAAGAATATCCTTATGAAGTTTTTGGATATACACGATCTTGAAACGAGGGACGATAATTACAAGAGCCTTCTTCTCGAATGGTGCCAAAAACAAAGTAAAGATATAAGTTATCAAACGCTCTCGAAATTCAAAATGGATAAGAGAGATAGATTCAAAGTAGCTGTTCTTATCGATGGTGAGCAAATGGCTACCGCAGAAGATTTCAACAAAAAATCGGCCGAGCAATCAGCTTCTAAAAAAGCTATGAAAGCTCTAGCCATTGGAGCATAAAATAAAAAACCCCATCTCATAAATACCTAATCATGATAAAAAATAGAATAGCGAAAACCATTGCTACATCTTTAGGATTTGGATACGCACCATTTGGACCAGGTACGTTTGGAACTGCATTGGGATTAATTTTTTATGTTGTTTTTGCATATGCTTTTGGGACTGTGGATTCTCAAGTACAATCTCTGAATCTAAATCTTCTTTTGATTGGTCTTATTATTATTTTCACATGGCTTGGTACTTGGAGTGCTAAAGTATTAGAACCAGAATGGGGCCATGATCCTGGAAAAATTGTGATAGATGAGACGATAGGAGTGTGGATTACATTATTATTTATTCCTTTTTCTTGGATCAATGTATTGTTAGCATTTGTAATATTTCGCTTTTTTGACATTCTAAAACCATTAGGCATTAGAGCGATCGACGAAAAATTACACTCTCCATTTTCTGTGATGTTAGACGATATAGTTGCAGGAATATACTCTGCTATTACCCTACAAGTCATCGTTTATTTTTTCCAGACATAATTTTTCTACTCTTGCATATACTGCAATTTAATTATCAAAGGCCAGACTCTCAATATGTCTTGCATGAGTATTGATTCAAAATTCAAAAAAGAAAACTGAAACGTTTATCTTACACGCTAGATTATGAATACGTATTCTTACAGAAGACTTCCTTTAGGTAAACAAAAATTGATACATGAAAATATTACAAAGTAAAAAACATCAATCTCATCTATTGCTTACCACAATAATGATAATTGCATTTTTTATCACAAACTGCTCTAAAATTGATGAAGTAAATTCATTGGACAGAGATGAACAAGAGTTAGAAATCGCTTTACCACTGATCAATACAGAATTTAGTATCAATGACTTGATCAATGATGAAACTGCGAATAATGTATCCCTTTCTGTAGATGATCAAGATCGAGTAACTATTGTATATAAAGGTGATGTAGTTCGTCAAGATGTGACAGCAGTATTTCCACCTGTACCGTTTTTACCTACGCCCTTGCTTGATACTGTATATGATGTGCCAGTACCATTTGCAAGTGATCAACGAGTAGATAGAGCTATTTTCGGTGAGACTGAGATGGTATTCCGTTTTAATTCTCAATTTGAAGAGGATGTAAATGTAAAAGTAACTATACCACAATTGACCAAAGACGGTGAGATATTTGAAAAAGATTTCTTGGTGAAATATGAAGGGATATCTCCAGTTGACTTTTTCTCAGATTCTGTATCTATACTTGGATGGACATTAATAGATGATGATAAAAAAATAAGAATTGAATATGATGCTCGCACTACGGATGGGGAAAGGCAAAAATTTACAAGTGCTGTGATATTCTTTTTCAATGTAGCATTTGACTATGTAGAAGGTTATTTTGGAAGCGAAATATTTGATATCAGTGGGGATTTTGTTGCGATCGGTGTTCTTGATACATGGAGAAGTGGTGGATTGGCGTTTGAAGATCCCAAAGTGAAAGTTTTGGTTGAAAACTCATTTGGGTTTCCCGTGAGATCAATATTCAATACAATGCAGGTTGTAACAACAACTGGCGAAATGCTTGATATGGTAAGTGAGGTGATCGACAATAATGTGGACTTTGCATATCCAAGGCTAGATGAAATGGGAGAAGTCAAGACCACTGAATTCTCATTCACAAAAGAAAATTCTAATATTGTTGATCTATTCAAAGAGAAAGTAAGAAGAGTGACTTATGATATAGATGCAGGTGCTAATCCTGACATGGATGAGTCTATCATCGGTTTTGTAAATGAAGATAGCTATTTCTTGGTTTCCGTTGATGTCGAACTCCCTCTTAATGGATCTGTAAATAATCTTGTGTTGCAGGATACAATCGACCTTGATCTAGATATTGATGAGTTAGATGATGCCAACAGTGCTGAGTTTAAAAATGTGATCACAAATGACTTTCCAGCTGATATAACTATTCAGGGGTACTTTTATACTGAAGATGGCACTTTGATAGATTCACTATTTCAAGATAGATTATTTATACCAGGAGCATCAGTGGATGCTAATACAGGGTTGTCAAATGGAGGTGATGAAGTAGCAACTTTTCAAGATTTTGACTCCACACAACTTCAAAACATAAAGAAAACAAAAAAGATGTTGGTCAATGTAAAAATAAATACTGGTCAGGTTTCAACGGACCCTCTATGGATTTTAAATGATTATGGGATTAAATTCAAAGTAGGCGCAAAAGTCAAAACCACTTTTTAAGCCCTAGCGAATTACAGGAAACCAACTTTTTCCAGAACAAAAGGATATCAATGAACATATCAAAATTAATTTCTTTAGTTGTATTTATATTATTTACTTCTATAGCCATAGGTCAAAATGTAAATTACTTCTTCATCGACAATATATATCAACGAAGCTATTTTAACCCAGCGCTAAATGATGAAGGAAAATTTTCAATTTCTACTGGGTTAGGTGTTGATTTTATTACCAATGGACCAAGTATTAATGACTTTATAATTAATGGCCCTGCAGATAATCTCATATTATCTCCCGCGAATGCAATTTCCGCGATGAACGATGTAAATGATATATATGCATACAGTAGTGTCAATACTTTTGATGCATCTATCAAATTACCATTTTGTAGATTATCATTTGGTCATGCTTGGAAGGCAAATGGTTGGATGAGCTACACAAAAGATCTAGCAAATTTTATCACTTTTGGCAATGGCCCATTCGTAGGAGAAACACTCAACCTTGCTCCTCAGATTGATTATATTAACTATAATGAAGTGTACCTAGGCCTTCAGAAATCATTTGGCCCACTAAGCATAGGAGTCAGGGCGAAAAGACTCAATGGTGTAGAAGCAATCAAAACAGAAAATAGTAAAATAGACTTAACCACATCAGATGATATTTACCAATTGACGCTCGATACTGATTTCGAAATGGTAGCGTCAAACGCATTTTCTTACACTGATATTGATGACTTTGAATTTAATATTCAGAATTTTAGTTTCGATAATTTTTTAAGTAATAATGGAGGTTGGGCCTTTGACTTAGGTGTTTCTCTTTCCGTTGGAGAAAGATTAGAATTGTCATTAAGTGTGCTTGACATTGGAAGTATCAATTGGGATGTAGATCCAAAAAGGTATTCTTCTCATGGGACTCAATCTTTTGACGGTATAGATATTGCCAATTATATAAACACAGATGATGAAATAGTAGTTTTGGACTCAATAGAAAGTCTTCTAGATATAACTGAATCAAGTTCTGAATTTAGCACTACTCTTCCTACACAGATTTATCTTGGGGCAAGATTCAAAATTAGTGACATGTGGACAGTGGGAGCCATCCTACAAAGCATAGGAAATGGAGATAGAAGATCGAACGTATTTGGTTTAAATGTTACCGCTAGCGTTTACAAATGGCTTTCAGCAGGTGTTTTATATTCTGCAAAAACCGGAAATGTAGCTAACATAGGTATTAGTGCCGCATTGAAATTAGGACCACTTACAGGTTTTCTTTCAACAGATAATATTTTGAAAGTAGGAGATTTTGATGGAACGAATAGTAATCTTAGAGCTGGATTGAGTTTGAGGATTTGAATTCATTGAGTCGTAACAATTCTCAAATCATTTGAACCTACCAACACAAAAAGGATTGGGAATATTGGCATTCATTATTTATGAACCTAAATTGAGTTACTATTATCAATAGAGTTGATTGATATTTCAATCTGTCCAAACTCTATCATGGCATTGAAAATTCTTATTGCTTCATACGATTGGATTTTGGCTCTTGGTACTTGCCTTTCCACTATTTGTCCTTTCTCGATCAAACTTGCTCGTCTTATGCCTTTGAGAAGCGGATGTTCTGGGGTATACCAAATACCATTTTTTAAGAAGGCAAAATTACCGTAATAGCTATCTGTAACGAATCCTTTTTGAATCATAATCATATCATCTGCTGTTCCCCTTTGGCTGAAATAATGATTTAATTTATTTCTATCAAAATATTTGTACTTATAATCCCAATCATCATCTATTTCTATGATTTTCAAACTATCAATTGGTTTTAGTTTGTATGGTTGATATTCTATCGATTTTATATTTTCTCCATAGACAATTCTGCATTTGACAATCGTGCCTTTTGCTTCATTTATATCTATGACATTATTAAAGTCCAGTAATTCATCAGTATTAAACAACTCACACCTAGCATCGTTTGCTCTTTGATTATGATAATCGAGAAGTTGTATTTTCTGATCTTTAATACAAATTGATTCTATGAGTAATGGATGATTATCCATTGATAAACGTAGATTTTAATTTGGAATCAGTTTGTTTTGAGTGTGTAATTGGAAGATAAACTTTATCAATCATTTCTTGATATTCTGTGTCCATATCGCTCATAGAAGTTATACCACAACCACTTCTATAAAACAACTCCTCTCCATTATCTTCTACAAATCTTATCATCACTCCTGAGTCTAGGTCTTTACCATCAAATATACCACATACCCCAGTATAGTAACCTCTTTTAAGATTTTCAGCTTCTCTGATAACTTCTAGCGTCTTCTTTTTTGGAGCTCCACTTATGCTCCCTGCTGGCATTAGTTTGAACATGATGTCACCGATTCTATCTGTATAATCCTCAGGAAGCTGGCCAGAAATTTCAGAACTCACCTGAAGTAGATTTTTGTCACTGGTTTGAATGTGATCTATATATCGAAATTTGTCCACTTTTACATCTTTCGCTACCCTACTCAGGTCATTTCTAATGAGATCTACAATGGTGTAATGTTCCGCTATTTCCTTTTTATCTTCTAGGATTTTAGATTCAGCATTTTCGATATTAGCATCTATAGTTCCTTTCATAGGATTAGAAGAAATCCGGCCATCTTTGATCTGCACAAATATCTCTGGCGAAAAACAAACGAACTCATCCTTCAAGTGAATCTTATACTTTGCCGATGTCAATTGAAAAACATCATCCAAATTAAGGTTAGACATAATTCTTGTTGGATATGTGAGATTCAGTAGAAATGAATTGCCAATTTGTATTTGGTTCATCACTTTACTATACCCCCTCTTATATTCCGTCTTACTAATTGGAAAAAAATCGAAGTAAAATTCTTTAAAAGGCGATTTTTGTTCTTTAGTATTAGTAATTCCATTGATATCAATCTTCAATGAAGATTCCTGATCAAAATCAATACAGATGATAATCTTTTCCATCTCAAAATCTATCAAAAACAAGAATGGAAGACCTTGCTTACCAAGGTAATTCATCGCCGATCTGGCAGCTTGTATATTCTTATAAATTATCATCGATGATATAATGGTTTTTGATAGGACAAAAGTTCTGATATTGCTTACATTCTTGTATTTTTATCACGATACTCAATTCGTAAACCAACTTTCATTATATATCCCCATAAAAACTGATTATGAACTACCTAACTTATAGTTTTCTGATGTCTTTTATATTAATGGGTTGTAATGCTAAAAAGGCTATCAAAGTCGCCTCTTCTGATTCAAAGAGTGTTTCAAAAGGAATGTACGAGCAATCGACATCATTCATGGTTTGTTCTGAATATCTAAACATATTTCAGATAGAAACTGTAGATAAAAAGCCATTGCCTGTACAAGGTGAAGATGAATGGATCAGAGATTTCTACATGGCATTACGATACCCCGCTAATTCTAGAGAAAATAGTGTGCAAGGAACTGTTATTTTAGAAATAAAGATAGGTATTGATGGATCTATAGAAGATATAGCGATTGTACAGAAAGTAGCTCCTGATATCGATAATGCTTCAATTGATGCATTTAAAAAAGCTTCAAGCCAAGGATTTACTCCAGCTATATTTGAAGGAAGGCCAGTACGTTGTAAAGCAACTATTCCATTGCACTTTAGGTTGGAGTAAGATGGATGTGAATTTTTGAGAGTTCCATCGTGTCATGAATTGCCCCTAAGTCTATTATCCTGTTATTCTCCAACTAATTTAATCAATGTTGCAGTTCCTTTTACTTCAATAAACCCTTGATCCAATATTGAAAGATTGTTTATTACAATATCCGAATTCACAAATGGGTAGTTTGGACTACCTTCTTGTATAATAACATTGGTGATAATTGTAGGCACACCACAAGGTGTCCAATTATGAGGAAGAAACCAAGCACGGCTTATTTCTCCATTCCATGTTCTCAAACTAAGGTCTATACGTTCACAAACGGTATCAAAGTCATGACCATATACAATGGGAGCTTCACCTTTTTCAATAGCACCGATGTCTGGATTTCCATCTGACACAAAAGGTGATTGAAGATTATCCAATGCTGTCGCATTATCAACTAATACAGAACCTAAGGATGGCTCCATATCTATATTTTGAGGTAATGCTTCTGTACTATACGATGCAGGTAATGAAGCATTAATAAAATCATTAAAATCAATACCTATTGAATTAAATCCCAACATGCCACTTGAATTTAATGCCGCTATATTACTATACTCAACATTATCCCACTTAAACCATGGTTGTCCTGATGTTCCTAAACTCAATGATTTGTATCCATTAAAATTCCAATCATCATTGCTCCCTGGTACCAATCCAAATTCTTCAAAACAGTAATGAGAGCTAACAATAGCATTATTCTTGAATATGGTATTCTGCCAACCAGCATCAGAGGTCATACCTCCTCCTTCTTTGAATGATGTATTATTGACAATGTACAAACCAGCAGGAGATCTATTCATCTTAAATGTAGATGTCTCCAAGTTGTAAAATTCATTTCTAAATATATATGCTGGTCCACCAAATATTGGAGCCAAACTCACGCCCATTCTTCCATTATATCCTCTGTTTCTGTAAATTCTTGCATTAGATAAAATACCATCAATCTCAATTAAGTCATCTACTACTCTATTGATAAAATTATTATGAATATCCAAAGCATATGATACTTTGTACGGAGCACCATCAGTGGAGATTCCATCTCCAAAGTCAGAAATTGTATTATAACTTATTACATTTCTATTCCCTCGTATATCTATCCCTCTTTCCGAAGGTATTTCTCCATTTATTTGTGGCCAAGAAGTTCTGCCAATTATTTCATTATTTGTGACATATTGATCGTGTTCCCAGCCATTTTCTCTTCGATTATAAAATCCAAAATCAACATCATTTATCTTGTTGTTTTTAACTGTCAAGTGTTGCGTATTTTGAGCATCAATTCCCCAACTTCCGTTTTTAATTTCGAATCCATCTAATATTATGTGGTGAGTAGAATCCGAAAAGCTTCCAATAGTTACAATTCCAGTAGAAGTATTGACTCCATCAATAATGGCTCCATGTAGATTAGTAGATTTTAATACAATTGGTAAGTCTTTTAATCCACTGTTGGTCAGGATAAAAGATGTATAAGTTCCATCAGAAACATGAATAATATCACCAGGTATAGCTGCATCAGCTGCATCTTGAATCCCTAGATATGGGTCTCCAAAAGTGCCACTCCCGCCCGAATTTCCAGGAATTACGTACACAATATTTCCTGTTTCAGATTCAACAGCCATTTTTTTTGTCGAATAAGTTGTTTCTATTACCATACCGCCTCCATCAGGATCTGAAACAGTAACTCTCAGATCATAACTAGAATTAGGCTGTAAAAACATTGCTGACCCAGCATAAAAATTTTCATTAAGAACAGTACCATCAACTATCATTTCTGGATATGCTCGCATGCATTGTGCTGAAGTAAAATAAGAATCTGTTCCAACTAATTTATATTCAAAAACAAATGTACTATTATGATTTACATCTCCTGTGATATTTAAGTGGGCGCTTATATGCTCATAAGTTGAATTTAATTTTAGTTGACTACTTGTTAATCCGGTTAATGTTATAGATCCCTCCGAAACAAAAATCGAAGAAGTGTCAGCACATCCAATTTCGTCTTTAATGATCACTTCATATTCTCCAGCATTCACAGGTGTCGCAGGATCAATAAACACATCTTCTGTATTAGAAGTAAAAGAATCAGGTCCAGTCCAACTGTATTCTATAGGCGTTTGGCAATCAGAACCCACTATTTCTAAGTTGATGTCTACATTCGCATAGGAGTTATCAATAAGTTCCAATATTTCAGTAGGAATAGGTCCTTCTGTTGGCGCGTTTTCGTTATATAACTGAATAGGATTACCTAATGTAAAACCATTAGAAAAATTAGAGCCTTCCATTCCTTCATCAGATGATGTAGGATCCACATTGTTTTCATAAAATCGGACTCCGTTACCGCAAGTAAAATCACCATCAAGACCAAAAGCAAATAATTTTATTGTATCTCCAGTATACATATTATTATAAAAGCTTGCTGGGGATAAAGTTGGTTGGACCACAGTAAAATCGTTTCCAGGTGAAGATGGGGGATCACTTATTGATTCTCCCAAGTTCCACTCCATTGGGTTCGTACCATTGTAATTTTGATGATTTTGAAGAGGCATGTAATTTGTCGGCTCGCCTGTAAATTCAGTGCCGGTAGGAGTTACAAGAGATATTTGTGAGTTAAATTGGACTCTCTGTCCAATCGAGACTGCAGACCCTTCCACAATGATAATATGAACTTCATATAAACAATCTGCAGAATTATATTTCAATAGGTAGTCTAAACTAGTGACCTGACTAAAACTAATTCCACTCATGAAAATGAAAAACAAGATTACTTGAATACGGCAATTTATAAAAGACATTAATTTAATTTTAATCGCCAATTATAATTTAATAAATAACATTAAAAAAATATACTTACTTACTTTGTCTACTAGTTAGTATTTTGAATTGGTGTTTTGCCAGTATTACGAACTTACTCTTTTGCATGATAAAAACCAATACTTGAACAGTCCCTGTGAATTCATCTATGCAGTGATACTCCATTCTCGAAAATAACTTCTTTTGTGAGTTACATATATACTATATCACTTACTTCCAGTTAGAAACAATTGGGATTATTTTCTCTCCTGTAAAAATTCTTCACAGTTTGATCTCTTTCCGCTTTTTCTTCACGAGTAAAAGAAAAGAGTCATCCTTGAAGAAAATGAGTAATCAATAAGAAAGGATATTTAGTCTTTTGTTAATTTTTCAATTAACAGCTTGAGTGCTTCGATTTCTGATTTAAGAAGTATTACTTCATTTTTAAGAATGTCAATTTCTCTTTTTGAATCATTACTAATAGTGTTTACACTCGACCATCTTTGATCATTATCTGTAGGTGAATTTCCAACGAAAGATGTTGGCGCATCCATCCAACTAACAATTCCATTTCCATCAGTTGTAAGAACTTGATCTAACGAACCATCAATATTTGGCAATATATATGTATTGTTAATATCCAAGAGCCCTAAAACCGTAACCGTTGGAACATCCTCTTCGATAATAATCGAAGAAGTATCTGCACAACCAATTGCATCTTTGATTATTACTTCATACTCCCCAAAATTTGCAGATGTTACTGGATCTATGAACACATCTTCTGTAGTTGAAGTATACCCATTAGGTCCTGTCCATGTGTATTCAATTGTACCTTGACAATTGGTGGTATCTATCACCAAATTGATTTCTATATTAGAATTGGAATTATCAATAAGCTCTAATATCTCAGGAGGGGAAGGCCCCTCAACAGGTGCATTCTCGTTGTACAGTTCGGTAAATCCGCCAATTGTGAAACTATTAGAAAAATCAGCACCCTGCATTCCTGGATCACTGGAGCCAGGGTCCACACCATTTTCATATAGCCTGATTCCTTCTCCACAATTTGACACACCTGATACTGAAACACTAAAAAGCTTTAGCGTATCTCCAGCATATATATTATTATACTGAGAAGTGGGAGCTAATTTTGGTGTAATACAAATGAAATCGTTTCCAGGAGAAGCTCCAGGATCACTTACTGCTGGTCCAAAATTCCAATCCATTGGTATAGTTCCGGTATAAGATTGATTATTTTGAAGAGGCAAATATTTATCCGCAAAGGCTATAATTGTACCTGTTGGAATTACCATAGATATTTTAGAAGTAAATTGAGTTCTCTGGCCAGCTCCTTCGGCGTACCCATCCAAAATAATAATATGAAAATCGTACCAACAAGTCGTCGTATCATATTTCAGTAAATAATCAAGACTCTGGACGGTTTGGCCAAACCCTATTCCACTAATAAAAATGAAAACTAGGGTAATTAGACTGCGGAATTTTATGAGAGGCATTATTATCATATTTTGATAAAAAAAATAATAACACAAGTAAACTATATAATAAAAATATTCCTCCTTGCTCTACCCATATTAGTATTTTAAAAAATCTTATATTTTTTGCCTAGCATAAATAGCAAAACCTTTCACCACAACCCATCCTATTAAATCCCATTTCCTTACCTTTACACCATAATCGATAAAATACATATGAGCGACAACTGGCAAGTAGGGAGAGAAAAGAAGAAAGGAATTCGAAAGGATGTAGAGAATGCTGTCCTCGTAAGTGTCATTTTAGATGGACAGAAAGCAGCAGAAGCTCAAGAACATCTGGATGAGCTAGAGTTCTTAGCTATGACAGCAGGAGCGAATACTGTGAAGCAATTCACTCAAAAATTGAAGCATCCTAATGCTCGAACCTTCGTAGGATCTGGTAAGATGGAAGAAATTCGCTTATACATCGAAGAACATCAAGATATCGTCATGGTTATATTCGATGATGATCTCACCGGAAAACAAAACAGTATACTGGAAGAAGAGTTGAAAGTGAAAATCATAGATAGGAGTACACTCATCCTTGATATATTCGCTAGTAGAGCACAATCAGCACAGGCGCGAACTCAGGTAGAGTTAGCACAGATGAAATATCTTCTTCCAAGACTGAGAGGATTATGGAGTCACCTCGAAAGACAACGGGGAGGTATAGGAATGAGAGGTCCTGGAGAGATGGAAATAGAGACGGATAGACGGATTGTATGGGATAAAATAGCGCTTCTCAAATCAAGACTTGAAAAAATAGACAGACAAGCGGTCACTCAGCGGAAAAATCGAGGAGATATGATTCGAGTTGCATTGGTAGGATATACGAATGCCGGAAAATCAACTTTGATGAATCTACTGAGTAAATCAGATGTATTCGCTGAGGATAAGTTGTTTGCAACCTTGGATACAACCGTAAGAAAAGTAGTACTAGATCGAATGCCGTTTTTGATGTCTGACACAGTGGGATTCATTAGAAAGCTCCCTCACCATTTGGTAGAAAGTTTCAAATCTACATTGGATGAAACTCGAGAAAGTGATATCCTCATTCATGTAGTAGATGTATCTCATCCACAATTCGAAGACCAACTCAAAACTGTAAATAGGACACTTGAAGAACTAGAAGTAGGGGATAAGAAAACACTCATCGTATTCAATAAAATCGATCTGTATAGAGAACGATACTTCGATGATCTGCTAGACGAAGACGTGAAAGTAGAAATTCTGGAAGAACTCAAACAAAATCTGAAAAATAATTATGAACATGACAACATGTTCATATCTGCTACGACTGGGGAGAACATACCTGAATTAAAAGCTAAGATCAAGATTATGGTGGAAGAGATGTATAATGTGAGGTATCCATATAAGTCTAAGTTTTTTTAGAAGAGAAATGATCAACTCAAATAGATTTTAGTTAATTCAATTTTCCAAAAGCAATTGTTCCATGTATTCAAAACTGATTTCATTGAACAATCGCATCTAATTTTGAGAAAACGTTGGTTTTTCAGAAGGCATTTCCTGCAGAATACCTTTTAGGTGGTTTGATGACATCTCCATAGATTGGGCTATGTCGTTTATTAATGATACTTCAGAATCATCAATGATCCCGTCGGAAGCCGCTACAGCTAACCCACATTTGATTATAATCTTTTTTCCATGTTCGCTAATAGAAGGGTTAATCTTAGAAAGGTATTTTTGTACTCTGGTATTTAGCATAAATTTAGAATTGAGGTATATTTCAATTTCTATTGTCCTGTGTTAATTTTCTTTAATCGATTTCTTAGAACGTAGAAGATAGAAGATTAAAAAAGCAATTGGTATAAGAATTAACTTTCCTTTTGATGGTTTTACTCCCTCTTCTATGATAACGAACTTACTGTTAAGTTTAGGGAGTGCTTCTCTAAAATTTTTAGTTTCTTTCTCATCTCTATCCATCCAGTTTCGCTCTGTCCCTTTAATATCAATTCTTTTTCTATATATGATGGAATCATTTTCAATTATATATTTTAGCAATTCTACATCGTTTTCTAGAGTAATTAACTTTTTAAATAAATCGATAGTCTTTTTGTCTTTAATACTAAGTAGTACAACATGAACCATGCTATCAACTCCAGAAGCTGTTTTGATTGGAACAAAAATTTCGTCAATATCACTTGTTTCCGAGAAAATAGATTCGAAATAAACAGCTTCAGTCAGATCCAGATTACAATTTGTCAAGTGAAGCCATTCTGGAGTATCTTCTTTAGCAAGGATTTTTGTACTATATTTCGTAAAATGAATTTCAGTAGGTTTTGGGTTCTTATAAGTAGTGTGAGCCGCAGTTAATCCTGCCAACAACAAAGCAATTGCAATTAAGTATCCCCAAATTTTCATAGTAAACTGTAGGTTAGTTTAAAAATATTTAAATCAGTATGGAGTTGATTGGTTTTTCGTTTCATATTTACACTGTATTTTATTGTATGACTTATAGATAGTATTTGGTCAATCAAAACATGTCTACCGAAACGTATTTCACAAAACTAATATTAATTCAGTCTTCCTCCTTAGAATCCAAACTAATTTATATTATCTAGATTGTCATTCCTACCTCGTTTCCATTACATTTGCTGGCACAAATATCTAGCAAAATGTATTCTACTCAAGAGCAAAAGAAAATATACGACCTCTCTAAGCAGATGTTGGCTTCAGATAATATATCTCCTTTAGATATAGGTTCGCTCAGAGATTTATTGAAGTATCATGAGTGGAAATATTATGTACAGAATCAACCCGTAGTCTCTGATTACGAGTATGATCAATTGTACAAAAAACTTGAGGCATTAGAACATTCAAACCCAAACTTGGTAACGCTAGACTCGCCTACCCAAAGAGTGGCTAGTGATCTGAATAAGGACTTTGAACCCGTAGCACATACAGTCCCAATGTTATCGCTAGGTAATTCTTATAATGCGGATGATCTCAATGATTTTGATAAGCAGGTCAAAAAACTATGTGGATTAGATCTTGAATCCAATGTAGAATATTGCGTAGAGCCAAAGTTTGACGGAGGAAGTATCGCACTTGTATATGAAGATGATTACCTCGTGAGAGGAGCTACGAGAGGAAACGGAACAAAAGGAGAAGAAATGACTCCAAATGCTAAAGCCATGCCTTCGATTCCGCTCAAAGCCGCATTCTCAAAATTGGGAATATTTAAAGCAGAACTTCGTGGAGAAGCATTGATCCGAAAGGATATTTTTGATAAGGTAAATCAAGAACGAGTAAAAGCGGGGAAAGAGCTTTTTGCAAATCCGAGAAACGCAGCCACAGGTGGCCTCAGAATGAAGGATCCTAATGAAACTAGAAAAAGAGGACTAGAAGCATTTATATTCCAATTAGGATATGCCGTTGATTCTGCCGGTAATGATATGTTGCCAACACTTGGAACACATGATAAAGGAATAGAAACACTTGGTGATCTAGGTTTTAAAATCCCCATAGTAGAACGCAAAGTTGTAAACTCAATAAAAGAAGCAATAGCTTTCTGCAAAGAATGGGAAGAAAAAAGAGATGACTACCACTATGAGATAGACGGTATGGTTGTAAAAGTTAATAGTCTAGAACTCCAAGATAGATCTGGCTATACTTCTCATCATCCGAGGTGGGCAATCGCATACAAATTCAAAGCAAAACAGGCGACTACTAAGATGGTAAACATCGAGTATCAAGTAGGTAAGGTTGGTTCTATTACACCTGTCGCTAAGCTAGACCCTGTACATATTGCAGGAGTTATGGTATCTTCAGTGTCACTGCACAATGAGGAATTCATAGTTGGAAAAGATCTTAGAATAGGCGACACTGTCGTGGTAGAGCGTGCAGGTGATGTGATACCATATATCGTAAAATCATTGGAAGAATTACGAGATGGATCAGAAGAGCCACCAAAATTTCCAGAATTTTGTCCTATCAATACAACAGACACTCAAATACCACTTATAAAAATAGAATCAGAGGCAGCTTGGCGCTGTCCAAACTGTGTCTGTGGAGCTCAAGATCTTCAAAAAATAATCTTTCACGTATCGAAAGTAGCAATGGATATCGATGGTTTCGGTAAATCAAATGTGGAGCGATTCCACGAAGCAGGTTGGTTGCAAGATATCTCTGATGTATATAATCTAGATTATGATCAGATCGCTACTTTAGAAGGATTCGGACAACGAAGTGCAGACAAACTAGAAGCAAGTATCAATAAAGCAAAGGAAAACCCTATCTCAAAATTACTGCATTCTCTAACAGTCCATCACTTAGGGAAAAAAGCATCGCAATTAATCGCTCAAGAAATAGAACATGTGCTTGATCTGCGAGACTGGGACGAAGAAAAATTCACTGAAATAAAAGACATTGGACCTGTAGTTGCCAAAAACGTAATTGAATATTTCTCTAATTCTGTTAATGTGAGAATGTTGGAACGCATGGAATCTTATGGAGTCAATCTGACACAAACCGAAGAGGACAAACCATTACAAATAGCTGAAGATGCTCCTTTGGCAGGAAAGACTATTCTTTTTACTGGCTCATTACAACGAATGGGGCGGAAACAAGCTCAAGAGTTGGCCGCTAAACATGGTGCTAAGAACATATCTGCGGTTAGTAAAAATCTAGATATCTTAGTTGCTGGTGAAAAAGCAGGTTCTAAACTGAAAAAGGCCGAGGCTCTTGGATCTGTACAAGTTATGAGTGAGGATGAGTTTTTGGAGTTAATTGGAGAGGAGTGATTATTAAAATGCGTTGACAACTTCGTAAATCAACCAATAAGTTATGTTCGTACCCAACTCTACTTACTTAGATTATCGTCTCTATAAAAAACATATCACATGAAACATTTATTATTTTCGACCCTCATCCTATTACTTGCAATTTCATGCAATAAAGAAAATGAAGCAAATCTAAGTGAAAACACTATCTCTACTAACGATTTATTAGGTTGTTGGAATCATGATGTTGAAGCACAAACAACAGATCAAAGCACTTCATATTTGATGACAAAGTGTGATGCAAAAGAATTTCCAAGTACTTGGTTTAGATATTCCCTAATTTTTGAAGAGAATAATAAAGGTTCAGAACTTCTACTTGCTGAAAATGATGCACATTCTTATCATGAGATGACTTGGGGCTTATCAGATCAAAGTCTAACAATAGATGGTCTTTTCCAAAAGGCAGAATATACGGTGGAGGTTATAAATGAAGAATCCATACTATTGACCCAAAAGTGATAATATTTAAAAGAGAGATTATCATCAAAATGTTGCCTTCACCTGAGCTCTTGCAATATGTACGGTAGAGGCATCACCTGTCTTTCTACCTTCGTAACTAATATTGAGATCAATATTATTAGAAAGTCGTTTGGTAAATAAAGTATTCCAGATGAAGTTTTTTCCTTCTTTTAATCCTTCTAGCAGATCAAATTCTATTGGGCTGTTTGGCTGAACATCGGTGGTAACATTCACATAGCTGATAGAAAAATTAAGATTAGCATTTGATGCTTGGCGGTAAGTTGTAGCTAAGGTAAAATCATGGCTATTGGCTATTTTCTCAGCACTAATCTGTTGTTTTCTGTTGTCATAAGCATACTGCAGGTTGATCCTAAAATTACTACTTGGTCGATAACTCAACTCAGGATTAATTGAATAAAAATTGATATCAAGATTCCTCGTTGGATCTATAATGGAAGTATAATCACGATTACCGTTTTTAAGATTTAAGATAAGATCTGCCGATTTCGCCAATCTTACTCTTGATCTGAAGAAGCTCTCATTTAAACTTCTGCTTTCTCTACCTGATATTTGAGTGAATACATTTTCCGTAACCTTATTTCCAAGTTGAAAATCAATCGTTGAATTTCCTCTATTAATAAAGAGTGTGTTACTGATTAGGGAGTTGTAGCTTACTAGATTAGTATCCAAAGAACTGAAATTGAGGAAAGTACTTTCTTGACTAGTTCCATCATCCTCTACTTTTTTGGCAATCCTAAATGTACTAACCGTCGATAGTCTTGATAGAAAATTTTCGGTCCAGCCCTTCTTCTGTTTTCTTGTTGATTTCTTTTCCTTCTCTTCTTTAGTTTTATTTTTAGCCTGTTTTCTTTTCTTCTTTTTTCTTGCGGAGAAAAACTTTTTTGGATCTAGTCTCAGACTTTGAGTAAGGCTCTGATTGTTTGTTGTGATGAATTCATTGTTGATCAATGACAATCGAATAAAATCTCCCGTCCCAAGATCAGGAGCATACCTGAAGTTATTATTGACCAACACTGAATCAGGGTTTCCAATATATATATAATCCCCCTGTCCTGTTTCTACTTTTTCATAAAAAAACTCAACCTTAGGCTCTTGCCCGGAGTTTATTAAATAGTTTGTATTAGAGAGAAACAATCCATCCCAGGCTTGTAGATTGTGATCAAGTCTACCGATAAGTGTTCTTTTACTCTTACTGGCATTGGGCAGTAATTCTCTTCTTACATCAAAGTCTCTAATCCCAAAGTTAAATTTTAACGCATGTTTTGGCGAGATTGTCCATTTTGCTGACGTATTTACTTCATTGGTGACTATACTCTCTATTAGGTTTTCATCTTTCGGAAAAAAATCTTTCCGACTACTATATAGTAATTTATAGTGTAGTTTGTTCTCTTCACTATTTTCTAGATATACTCTATAGATATCAAATGCAAAACTACTTTCCAAAAGATCATTTGATCCGTTTGACATTGACCGTTCGTTCGTTTCACCTTCATAGATTGCCCCCAGTTTAAGATTTTTATTTTTCGAAATGATTTGTGACACCTCAGCTCTTGGTCTTTGAAACAGAGTCTTCTCATCGAACCCTTCACTTGATAAATAATCCATCTTCCCCAAAGCAGTAAATCCTCTTTTTCTATATGTTATATTTGCATTATGGTTTACACCTTTATAATTACTTGAAATTGGAGTATCATTATTCTCAATCCCAAAGTACTTTACATTATACTTGATCTCCATTGAGTCTATTTTACCTATACCTAAGGTGGATTCAATAAGATTCTGACGACCACTAATCAATTGATTAGAAATATTCCAATCCCTACTAAATTCGGCAGTTCTATATGGATTTAGCGGTACATAATTTGCATCAACGAATTCGAATTTATTATCTGTAAATAATTTTACCTTTCGCTTTTTATTGAGATTAATTTTATGGTCATAAGTCAATACCGCTGCATACCCAACATTATCATCATTTCCCAATTCTGCGAATCTGTTAATATCAGTATTACTAAGTGATATTTCAGATCCAATATTGATATTTTCTTTTGGTCTTAGTTTCACTCCGAAACTTAAAATTTGTTTTTTCTCAGGAGGGATCAAAGATGTGAATGGCTCATATATTCCATTGCCTTTTCCTACATATTTATAGACTCTACCATTAACCAAGCTGTTGTCATCTATAATATATCTTCCTTCACCTACTGGTACTTCAATGAATGAGGCTACATATAATTGCTCAGAAACATCTGCACTATACTCCAAAAAGGTGGTGTCAGGATCATCTATCATAACATTAGGATTACGACGATACCGAACTTGCCCAGGGATAAAAACCGTATCACCTAACGGCCTAATTGATGAAGTTCTTGCTCCATTGAGATCGTCACCAGTCATTTGGAGGAGACTGATATCTGTGCTATCTAACACTATATCTCCAGTGGCAGTCTTACTGTCTTGCTCATTATAGAAATTAAAATTGAGATCGTATTTCGGAGTATTGTAGTATACGTTCGTTGCATACACAGATCGTAAATAGTTGTTTGTTCTGTATTCATACTCTACTATTATTCTGCTTTCTCTAGCGATTAATCTATTAGGAGTAAAAGTAACTTCCGCTCTATTATAATCTATGATATAGTCGTAATCCAAACCTCTAGCAAGCAACTTTCCATCAAGATAAACCTTCTCTGAACCAGATAACACTATAAGAAAACGTTCTCCATTATTACCCGTTAGTTTGTATGGTCCTTGATTTCCCTCTTTGGTTTCAAGTGTTTGTCTAGCAAATTTTCCTCTCGATATTGCGAAACTCCCATTACTAGTCAATTTCTTCCCATTTCCAAAATCAGATATATTCGAACCTGAAAGGCCTTTTAGTTTTTTGAAGTAATTCACAAAATAACTTTTTGGGCGTTCGAGGTTATAGTCGCCAGCTATGATTGATGTTTTATCTCGACTTACTTTGATGAACACTTTATCAAACTCTTGAATCAATTGTGTATTACCCTCAGGCTGGATAGGTATATTATCATCAGAGATGGCTGCTACTACTTTGATTTTATTTCCGAGATCCCCCGCTAACTGTAAATTGAAATTTGAATTGAGAACTAAGCTTTGGCTATTCCCAACAGAAAATCCTCTTGAAAAAGACCCATTGTAATCCAATCCTTTAGCATCTATTATTTCTTTCCCTTTTGGAGTAAAGCTGTAATCGGATCCTATATAAATAGCTTGATCCTCAACTTTCATCATAGTGGAATCAAGGTGAAAATATTCATGCTCTATATCAAAAGGTAAGACTCTATAATTGATTTTTATACTGTCCCCAATAATGGAAATGCACGCCTTCTCTTCAAAAACTATAATTCTATTTTGTATTGAAAAACCAATTATTCTTTGACCATTTCTATCAAATATTGAAACACTCTTAGGTGCAATTGTGATGGAATCCAACTCAACCCTGCATTCTGACACATGGATCAATTTACTCCGTTGACCTTGCAATATCATATCTTGGCCTTGAGCACTTATAGCACAAAAGCAAAATATCAAAATAAAATATACAAAGGTCTTAATCATAGAAGATAGCGTCTATTTTAGCTATACATACTTTGCAAATATAATAGGTCTTAGTAGCAAACGTCTATCATTCTCAAATGAGTATACTTAGTATGAATTAGTACCTATTCTTATCTCACAAATTACAATTAATTGCCCTTCTCAATGGCTAAGAAAGCTATTTCACAGATTAATAACTCTTCCCTTTAATTTCATAGTAAACAAATAGATCAAGTATACAAGCATGATTTACTGAGATGTATATAATTAGAAATTAAAATAAACAATCCTACAATAGTTACAATCTTGCACCAACTCATGCCTTATATTTTGATTGACAATAAATTATACATTACGCAATAAACTAATATAAAAAGAACCTCTCTATAGTCCTATCAATGTAAAATATGTGGCAATTTTTGAAATTATTACCCTCAATATTGATTCCAGTATAAATAATCGTCTTATATTTGTCAGCTGAATGCGTATAAAATCGCACGACCATGAGCAAATACCTATTTTACACACTTTCTAGGTACGTTTTAGTATCCTTTTGTACGATTGCAATTGTAACTGTTTGCAACAGTCAATCTGATCGTCCTATTGATGGGTTTGGTTATAATCAATCTAACCCAACTTGGGGAGCAACATTCGATGTGCAACCAAGATTAAGTCCCGCTGATTATGCAGATGGTATTTCAATTCCAAAATTAGGATCTGAATTCGGCAAAGAAAATCCAAGAATAATATCTAACAGATTATTTGCTCAGGAAGATCAAATCAATTCTGAATTAGCACTTAGTGACTTCACATGGGTATTTGGTCAGTTTGTTGATCATGATATTATCTTATCAAAAAATTCTTCCGAACAGTTAGAAAACATTGTTGTTCCTTCTGATGATGAACACTTTACTCCTGGGGCAATCATAAGAATGTCAAGAAGTGCAGCTGCTGAAGGCACCGGAATAACCTCACCAAGACAACATATTAATAACATTACCGCTTTCCTTGACCTATCCAATGTTTATGGTTCTGATGAATATAGAGCTAATTGGTTGAGATCTTTTGAAGATGGAAAATTAAAAGTAGGTGCTGGTAATATGTTACCATGGAACACTTTGGATGGAAATTTCAATGGCAATATAGATCCGAATGCGCCGCAAATGGCTGATGATACTAGATCATTGATCAAAATGTATGTAGCG
This sequence comes from uncultured Saprospirales bacterium, assembly GCA_913061325.1. Lineage (GTDB taxonomy): Bacteria > Bacteroidota > Bacteroidia > Chitinophagales > Saprospiraceae > CAJXUU01. Next base: position 25,381 of record CAJXUU010000007.1, read on the forward strand.
GGTGATATAAGGGCAAATGAAAATCCACTATTAATTGCCTATCATACATTGTTTGTCAGAGAACACAATAGACTTTGTGATATTGAAAAAGATAAGCATCCTGGATGGAATGATGAAAGAGTATATCAACAAGCTAGAAAAAAACTAATTGCATATTATCAGAAAATAATTTTTACTGATTGGTTACCTTCATTAGGAGTGAATCTTCCTTCTTATTCTGGATATAAAGAAACTGTGAATCCTCAGATATCAAATGAGTTTTCTTCTGCAGCCTTCAGAATGGGGCACACATTGATCAACAGTACTTTGATCAGAATGGATAATGATGGCGAAGAAATCAAAAGTGGAAACATCTCACTTAGAGATGCGTTCTTCAATCCACTAGTCGTGGAATATGCAGGTGGTATCGATTCTTATTTCAAAGGAATGGCTACTCAAGTTCAGCAAGAATTTGATTGTAAAGTAATCGATGATGTAAGAAACTTCTTATTTGGTGCTCCTGGCGATGGAGGTTTAGATCTTGCCTCAATTAATATCAATAGAGGACGAGAAAGAGGACTTCCGGATTACAACACTTTGAGAGCAAGTCTTGGAATGCCTAGATTAAATACTTTCTCAGAATTGACCGATGATACTGAAGATGCGGCTGAAATGGAAGCTTTGTTTGGATCTATAGATAATGTAGACCCATGGGTAGGAATGCTGGCTGAACCTCATATTGATGGGGGACTATTTGGAAACCTTGTTACTACTATTCTAGAGAAGCAATTTCAAGCATTAAGAGAGGGAGATAGGTTCTACTATGAAAACATGGATTTTAAAGCTTCAGAATTTGAAGATATTGACTCTGTATCTATGAGAAATATATTAATGAGAAATACTGATATCTCATTGATGCAAGATGATGTATTCGTTGCCATGCCTCACGAAAATATCGAAATCGGACCACAATTAATCCCATTCCCATTAGAAGCTGCTATATTTCCTAATCCAGTACTTGGAGGAGACCTACAGGTCAAAGTGTTCGGATCTATAGAAGAAGAATTATCTGTTTCTGTGATTGATTATATGGGTAAAATGGTTGTAAAAAATAACCACCATATCTACGAAGGAAATAATATTCTCAACATTGATTTAGAATCTTGTCCAAGAGGATTTTACAATGTGATTCTAGAAACTGAAACCAGAATCAACGTACTTAAAATGGTCAAGAGGTAAGAGATTAATGCATCATTCCTGAGCTTTTATAGTTACTCTTATTGATCTTATTTAATACTCTAGCATGGATTCTATAAAGACTTTTCCCAAATTTACTATCTTTTTTGCCTTTTTGATGGCATTGGAAATCGCTGGACTTACTGTTATACCTACGTTTCACATGGTCAGCAAAGCGATGATCATAGCAGGAATTATTGGATTCTATATTCTAGTTGAAAAAAGACAAAACAATGCATTTCTAACAGGACTTATATTTGCTTTATTAGGAGATTGCTTTTTGTTATATGAAACCGTAGAGTTTTTTGTCATTGGTCTTGTCTGTTTTCTTATTATGCAATTATGCTATGCTGCATCATTTAATAGCAAAAGAAGAGTTCCTAAAAATAAAGACTATCTAGTTTGTTTAGCTATTGCAATATTTGGAATTACAATATTAGCCAAGCTTTGGTCAAGTCTAGGAAGCATGAGTACACCAGTAGGGTTATATGCTACATCTATTATTCTCATGGCAATTTATGCATATCTAAGGCACCCAAAGTTAAGAGGCTATAATACCGTTTTAATAGGAGTTATATTATTTATCATTTCGGACACACTACTCGGCCTAAGTAAATTTAATGGTTCATTACCTTATGGTCAAATATTAGTAATGATAACTTATATGCTAGCTCAGTATTTTATAGTAACAGGTGTAATGTTAAGCAATATCCCTAGACCTAAGGTACAGCCGATTATTGATCCTAATTCTTCGTTTAGTCGACATAAGAGGACGTAGTAAAAAAAATAAGGCCTAGATTTTTTAGAACCTAAGCCTTACATAATATCTATTTATCAGGTCAATCTTATATAGAAAGTCCTTCTAGTGTTTCTATCAATTTCTTATCAGATGGTCTCGGAGCATCAGCGGATACAATTTTTCCTTCTGGATCGATAAGTATAAACCTTGGAATTCCATTGATCTTATAATCTTGTACAAATTTTGACTTCCAAGCATTGTCCGCCATCAATTGTACTCCTCCAAGTTCTTTATCATCTACCATTTTTTTCCATTTGTCATGGTCTGTTAGATTATCGATTGAAATGCTTACAAATTCTATGTTTTTTCCATGAAACTGTTTCTCTACTTTCTTTAGAGATGGAATCTCTCCAATGCATGGCCCACACCAAGTAGCCCATACATCGACATAAACATATTTACCAGCAAGATCTTCCGTTTTAGTAGATCCGCCTGCATGATTTTCGTAATCAAAAGTTGGTGATAATTCTCCCTTTTTCAATTTTTGGAATGCCGTATATAACTCTTCAATCTTTCCTTTATGCTCCGTATTTGAAGACTTTTCATTAAAGAAAGAATACATTTTTTCCAATTTATCATTTGGCCCCATGATGTATCTCATATCACCATACAATAATTGATTTCTAATATTTCCAGCTCGTAATTCCGCTATATGATTCATGAACACTGCTTCATAAGTGTCCGATGTATCTCTATACATATTCATACTGAAGTGATCTTTTACTAAGCTTCTATAGTTTGCCATAGATGTGTACTTAGACTCATTACCTAAATCAATGCCTGCAAGCACATTTTGGTATTCCGCAGGCAGATCAGCTATCTTTTGATCGCTATAATCAGGATAAATAAACATTAATCTTTTTGCAAACAGATCGATACTTTCAGATTCATTGGAAAGAATTTCTTTTGCTGGAGAAGCATTAAAAATAGATTCTAAAGTATCTTTTCTGCTTGAAACTTTCGCAGCAAATTCTTCAGGATTAAGATCAAACAATGATCTAGAAAAAATAGAACCTTGTAAATCTGTCTTCACTTTTATATAATCCTGTATATCTGTGTGAGGACTAGTAATAGTTAGAGATTTTGTAAAGTCTTTTGCATCAGCCGACAAAGATACTTCGTCTCCTGGAGATAAATATATACCAGTTGTAGCTCTTCCAAAACTTAGTTGATAAACGCCGGCTTGGGTAATATTTAATGTGTCACTTGCTTTAGCTTCAGCTATTGCTATTTTCTTAGTATAGTCAAATCCTGAAATTGTGATTTCTTTTGCTTCTGTATTTGATATATCCGCTTTAAAGTTCACAGGCTTTTGTGGCTGCGAACATGATGCGACTACAATGGCTAATAATAAAACCAGATATCTCATTTGCTTTGATTTAAATTAATCTGTAGAAATTTACATTCCAAAACTAGAAAAATAAGAAGACTTATATATTAATACTGATCTTATATACTTAATTTTCTAGCCATGTACGTGCTAAATAGTCCGCCAAAAGGCGAATTTTAGGTATTTTAAATCAAAAATCATTTCATAGTGTAACAATTACAATGTCAAACCTATTCATTCATTATACGTTTGTATATTTATCATTGTAAAAGTTGAGGGGTAAACTTTTTACTAATTTGGATAAATCATTTATTTATAATATCGATTAAACAAAACACTATGTTGAAACATGTAATAATTATGCTCCTTGGGGTTGCTTCTTTTTCTCTAAATGGGCAATCTCTATGGACAAAATCTGAAGTAAACAAATTCCGATCTGCGTCTGACGAAGATAGATTAACAATGCCATCAGCATATCAAGCATATGAGCTTGCGTTTAACGATATCGTAAAGGAATTGTCTAATGCACCTAATGAGAAATTGAAGGTGAAGTCAGTGGAAGGAATGATGGTGTCTATTCCTATGGCAGATGGAAGCTTCGAAATATTCGAAATATACGATGCGCCTGTGATGGCTCCAAAGCTTGCAGCTAAGTTTTCAAGCATCAAATCTTACAAAGGATACAGCACTACTAATAAAAGTAGAAACTTACGACTCGATGTTGGGCCTTATGGATTTCATGCAGCGATCCATAGTACAGATGGTGTGGTTTACATAGATCCATACGCAAAAGGAAATAAGGACCAATATTTAGTTTATGATGTAGCCGACTATATGTCACAAATCGACATTGATGTTCCTGTTTGTGGAGCTATGGATGACTTAAAGGATCAACACTTTGATGACATCATTCAAACAAGAAGCGTAGAAGGGGAGATTCCTTTAAGGGTATACAGATTAGCTATAGCTTGTACAGGAGAATGGGGAGCGATTAGAGGCACACCTGAAAATGCAATGGCCGATATTGTAACTGGTGTGAACAGGCTCAACGAAATATTCGAAAACGAAATAGCTGTAAGGGTAGTTTTGGTCGATAATAATGAGCTTCTTCTTAATTTTAATTCCGCTACTGATCCATACTTAAATGTGAATTCTGGAGCAGCAATGTTAAGTGTGAATACTGGCGTTCTAAATAGCAGAATCGGTAATAACTCTTACGATTTGGGTCATGTTTATAGCAGAGGTTGTGATGTTGGAGGTATTGCTAGATTAGGATCTTTATGTGACAACAGTAGTAAAGGTGCAGGTGTTACTTGCCACTATTCAAGTAATCTAGACTTTATGGCTGCCAATGTAACAAGTCATGAAATTGGCCATCAAATGTCCGCACAGCATACATTCAACAATTGTGATGGTGAGAATGAATCACTAGGCAATGGGTATGAACCAGGAAGTGGATCTACAATCATGTCGTATGGAGGAGGATGTGGTCCTGATAGAAATATTTTTAATGGTAGTGATATATATTACCATGTAGCATCTCTTATGCAAATCTATAATCATACTCGAGATGGAGGAATAGCAGATGCCTGTGCGGAAAAAATAGAAACTTCGAATCTTGAACCTGTGATTAGTCTAGATTATGTAGACAATTTCACTATTCCAGAAAAAACATATTTCGTATTAAAAGGCAGTGCAACTGATCCGAACGGGGACAATCTAACTTACCATTGGGATGGATTCAACGCGGGTCCAAGAAGTCCACTTGGAGCACCAATTGGTACAGCTCCTAGATTTAGATCATTTCCAGCAAGTACATCTCCTGTGAGGTTTTTTCCATCACCAGATAACATACTCGCAGGAACTTTTGATAGAACAGAAGTATTGCCAGTTGGGGATATGAATTTAAATTTTGTTTTTACAGCACGAGATAACAATGGTGAAGCAGGTACAGCAGTCTACGAGGAGATAAGGTTTAAAACTTTAGAGACCACTGAAAAATTCGAGATTACAAGTCAACAATTTTCTGGCACAACTGTCAAAATCGGTGAACCTCTTGATGTGACTTGGAATGTAGCTGGCACTGATGGGGGAGCAGTAAATGCCCCTTCTGTAGATATTTATTTTAATACAGACAATGCGAATAATTTCAGTTTTGATAATATGGAAGTATTAGCTAAAGGCATTCCAAATAACGGAGCTGCTACAGTTTATATGCCTAATAAAGTTACATTCGACGGTAGAATAATTGTAAAAGCTTCAAACAGTATATTCTTTTCCATTAATAAAGCAAACATTAAGGTTGAAGAACCTACGGATGCTTCTGTTTTCTTTACACCAAATCCTGTTGTTCAGTCAGTTTGTTTGCCTGCGACTAGTTCTGTCGAAATTTCTACAGCTGGATTCGCTGGTATCGAAGGAGATGTGGCATTATCTGTTGCATCTGGATTACCTGATGGAGCTAATGCTACATTTAATCCCGCTACAGTTACAATAGGAGAATCTTCAACAATGACTATATCCTACAACACTGCCACACCTTCAGAAAGATTTGATGTAACAGTCAAAGCAAATGTAGAAGGAGTAGATGAATTCGAAAGGGATATTATTCTATTCGTTTATAGCAATGATCATAGCGACATGGCAGGAACGAGTCCAGTTGATGGTGATTCAGGAGTAGGGGTAGCCCCAGATTTCACTTGGAGTGAATCTCCAAATGCTGATTCTTATACAATTGAGATAGCGACTTCACCTTCATTTGGTTCAAGTGTATATATCACTGAAACAAATTTGACATCTCCATCATTTTCTCCTTTAACTTTATTAGATAAGAGCACTGTATATTACTGGAGAATTATCCCTAAGAATGTATGTGGTGATGGCAATCCTAGCAAAGTAAATGCATTTAATACTGAAGTCTTAGCGTGTTCAGAATTTTCTCCACCATCTTCAAGTCTACCGATTAATATCTCACAATCTGGATCACCGACAATTACATCTGATGTAACTGCAACAGGAGGAACAATAGCTGACGTAAATGTCACTCGATTCATCGGAGAACACGATAATAATAAAGATATGATTGTGACTTTGATATCTCCTGCTGGTACTAGAGTTATTATGTTTAGTAAAATTTGCAATCAGTCAGACTTCAATTGTACGTTTGATGATGAATCGAACCTCTCAGTAAAATGTCCACTTAACGCTGGTGGAATAACTTACAGACCTAAAAATAAATTTGAGGCATTTAATGATGAACAAGCAAATGGTGTATGGACATTAGAAATAAATGATACGGCATCTGGAAATGGAGGAAGACTAAATTCGTTTACTCTTGAAGTTTGTTCAGGCCAATCTGTAGAAAGCCCTTTTATAGTTAACAATAATGAGATTCTACTTCCTTGGAATGATACTAAAACTATATCTACCGCTGATCTTAAAGTTGAGGATAGTAATAATTCCGCAGGAGATTTGAAATACACAATTGTAGATTTACCTGTTGGGCAGCTTAAATTTAACGGAGTTGCAGTTGCAATTGGAGATCAATTCTCACAATCTGATATTGATAGTGGAAAATTAGTCTATACTTCAGGAGGATGGAATTATGATACTTATTTCTCTTTTACCGTAATCGATGGAGAAGGTGGGTTTTTAGGAATTAACAACTTTGATATTATTGTCAATAATCCAGAAGGAACATTCGATCCAGTAATTGCAAGTAATATTTCCGTTTACCCTGTACCAGCTAATGATAGACTTACTATTGACTTAACTGAATCAAGTGAAACGTTTACATCATATGATATTGTAAATATAAATGGCCAAGTATTATCTATAGGAAGTATTAATAGTAAAATGATATTAATGAATGTAAGTCAGTATCCTGCAGGTATCTATATTGTAAATATTAAAAATGAGCAATATTCTATCCCTAAACGAATAATTGTAGAATAACACTGCTCTGTAAAAAAGGACTAAGTAAGAGATCGAAACTATGTTTTGATCTCTTTTTTCGTTAAAGCATCCTGAAAAATTGTATTCCTCATCAGTATTTTATCATAAGTTTTTCACTACACTGGGTATATATCCTTACCTTATTTCCATAAAATATATCAATATGAAAATCAGAAATATAATCGCATTATTTCTTCTAGGAATAACAACTGTTTTTGGACAATCTCCAGCCAGTCAAGATGATAGAATTTATGAAATAGTCCAATCAGTATCTGCTGATCGATTAGAAATTGATATAACCAAGTTAGCTAATTTTGGAACTAGGCATACATTGTCCGATACTGTTTCCAATACAAGAGGAATTGGGGCTGCCAGAAGGTGGATAAAATCTGAATTTGATAAAATATCAACAGATTGTAGAGACTGCCTTGATGTAAAATTTCAAAGAGGGTTGGTCAAAAAAGGAGAATCAAGAAGAATACCTGACGATACTTGGATTGTAAATGTATTAGCTATCAAAAAAGGAAGTAAATATCCTAACAGATACATAATAATGAGTGGAGATATAGATTCTCGAATCAGTGATCCGCTCAATGGAACAGATGACAGCCCTGGTGCCAATGATAATGCCTCAGGTATGGCTGGGGTTATAGAAGCTGCCCGGGCACTTTCTAAATATGAATTCGAATCAAGCATCATATTTGTAGGTCTGTCTGGCGAAGAACAAGGACTATTCGGAGGTAAAATAATGGCAAAACAAGCCAAGCAAGACGGGTGGGATATCATAGGTATTCTCAACAATGATATGATCGGTAACATCAAAGGAATTGATGGAGTAATTGATAATCGGAGCTTCAGAATTTTTTCAGAAGCCAATAGTCCTAATGAGGATGAACAAAAAAGAATTTGGAAGCGATTTTATGGAGGTGAGGTTGATGGACCTAGTAGACAATTAGCAAGATATGTTCATAAAACGACTACTCAATATATGCCAGAAATGAAGCCAAAAATGATCTATCGATTAGATCGATTTGGTAGAGGCGGTCATCATAGACCATTTAATGATGCTGGATTTCCTGGTATTAGAATAATGGAGACGCATGAAAATTATAACATGCAGCACCAAGATATCAGAACTGAAGATGGTATTTCATATGGAGATGTTCTCGAGGGTGTCGATTTCGAATTTTGCTCTAAACTAACGGCTGTAAATGCTATTAACCTAGCTTCTATAGCTTGGTCTCCTCAACCACCATCAGGACTTATGATTGGTGGAGCGGTAAAGCCGTCTACACGTTTGAAATGGGATGCAAGTGAGGATTCGCATATTGCTGGGTATATAGTTCATTGGAGAGATACTACCGCACCTCAATGGCAACATAGCAGATACGTTGGAAATGTTACCGATTTTACTTTGGAAAACATAGTAATTGACAATTACTTATTTGGAGTTTCATCTGTAAATAAAGATGGACATCAAAGTGTAGTTGCGTATCCTACTACACTAATCCCTAGAAGGTAATATTTTTACGTTGAAGTGTAATTTATTTGAAAATGACATTCGTCGAATCTATTTCCATTTTCAGTAAATACTCAGAAATATTTTCAACAAAAATTAGCGACCCATCTGGTTCAATAATGTAAGATTGATATTTCATTTTTTTTAAAAACTGTTCTGCTTTTTGGTGCATTTCATTTCCTCGACTTGAAGATAAATACTCCATAGCGATGATTGTACGATGTTGCTCAAGATAATTTTTCATCCCTTTTAATACGTCGTATTCCGCTCCTTCTACATCTATCTTTACAAATGATGGGACAATTTTCTGATCCTCCAATAAAAAGTGATCCAATTTTATTGCTTGGATAGAAATTTCTTTGGGTTTATATTTTTGAAACCATTCCTCCCCTTCATATTGTCCAACAAAAAGAGAATTGTATTCAGAATAAAGATTAGGAAATTCAAAAAATATCATCTCTTGCGCCTTATCCGATACAGCAAAATTAAAAGCCTCTATGTTTTTCGCTCTTTTTGCATTTTTAGATAAAACTCGATAAGTGACTGGACTTGCTTCAATAGAAAATACTGAACCTTTTTCTCCAACTAATTGAGAAGCAAGCAATGAAAAATAGCCATAATGGGCGCCAACATCAAGGTATATATCTCCACTACCGATTGTTTGAATCATGTATCTAGCTAAAGCGATCTCCGAAAAATGAGACTTTCCTCCAGTTAGATAAATATCAGTACTTGATGGCAACAAAATATCCATATCGATATTAAAAAAAGTTCTACTTTTTGTTTGTATCTCTTTTTTGTATCGACTATAAATGAATATTCGATGTAGGATCGCATATAAGTACTTAACAGGCGACCTTAATAATCTACCCACTTTAGATTTGTTAGCGATATGTTCTACCTTCTCCAATTGAGACAGTAAATCAATTTGCATCATGGGCGATAGATTTTCTTGTTTGAAAGTCAAAAATGACAATTATAGCTGCACATAAATAAAAGAAAGGTCCCACTTTATCAATTTCAATTAAATCATTGATTAGACATAAAGTGCAAATAACTATGACACTCAAAGTGGCAGCCATGATATAATTCTTCGCTCTATTTTCATTAAGGTTGTGATACACTTTCTCCCCGGACAAAATAATCGAAAATATCAATCCTAAAAAAAGTAATAATCCAATAAATCCTTGTTCTACAAAAGTCATCAAATAATAATTATGAATTCCAGATTTTTCTGGATTATCACTTACATAAGTTTCAAAGCTACTGACTGTATACTTAGTGTAGTGATTATAAAAACTGCCTGGACCATAACCAATAATTGGCTTTTCTTTGATCATCTGACTTCCTGCTACCCATCTATATACCCGCTCCATAGTAGATATATCTTCCATCTTCATTGTTGCTTCTAAGATATTATCAAAGCTAGTATGCGCAATTGTTTTTTCGAAATTAGGAGCAAAATCCAGATACTTATTATTAGTTACAAGGTAAGAGGACAACAGTGTAATAAGAATACAGGCTGACAATATTGCAATCTTTGAAAGTCTAAATTTGATTATAAAATAGGCTCCTATAGCAATAATGATGCATCCTTGTGCCGCTCTAGTAAAAGAAAAATATGTTGCCACAACAAATAAGCAAATTACAGCAGACATCAATCGTTTGTATTTCAATTTCTTAATATTGGATCTAAAAGCCCACAGAAAGGGTAGAACAATAACCAAAATAGAAGAATAACTTACATGATTTCTAAATATGGGTCTCACAACATGGTGTGAACCTTTGAATGTAAAGCCATCTATTGCGTGTCTAGTCAATACAATTAAAACTGCAACAGACAGAAAAATAGCCATGATTTTTATAATCTTCTCTATTATCGAAATATCCTTAATCATATGAAAGGAGAAAAAGAAAAATGGAATCACATACCACATCTTGGCAAGAAAAAACTTGTAAGAAACGACTTGAGATTGAGAAAATAAAGATGTGAAAAACATCCATATCAAATGTATAATCAAGAATAAACTAATCGGATGATACAAGTATTGAAATGATATTTTTCCTATCTTTTGCAAGAAAATCGAAATTGCTATTGCTGTCAGGCCCAACATCATTGGTTCCGTAGGTAGATCCATACCAATACTCCCAAAATAAAATTCTATTGAGAAAGGCAGAGCTGCCCAAAAACCATAATATAGAAATCTATAATCTTTTATAATAGCTATAAGTGCTAAAACCCCTATTGGTATTGCAGCTAAAAGATAATTTTCTTTAAGTAAAGAGATAGACGTAAACAACACTATCAATGCCGCAAAAGCAAAAAATATATTCTTTTGTAAAGTCGATTTCTCTATGAAATTATTTGCCAGCATAAATTTCTTGCCAATCCATTTCTTTAATTCCATCAATAAGTAATACACCCAGACAGCTCAATGTGAAGGCAAGCATAGTAAGACCTAAAACAATGAACATACGTTTTGGGCGAGATTTTTCAAATGGTATAGTCTCTTTTTCAACTATATGTAAAGTAGTAAATGATTTATTATAACTTGATTTTAATTTCTTAAGCCTTTCAATCTCAAGTGACATTTCAACGATACCTTTATTTTGAGATGTTTCTAATTGCCTTACAGGTAATATTCCTCTATTGAATATTTTAATCAAGCTATCTGTAACTTCAATTTTATTTTTAAGACCAGCAACATTAGCTTTAACTTTATTAATACTATCTCGCTTTACTTTAAACTTTATCATAGAAGTCAACTTAGCTTCCAATCCTGCAAGTTGACTTTGATTTTCTGTAGACATTACAGCATAACTACTCGCTTGCTCATAACTTTCTGTGATTTTATATTTTTCTTTTAATGCTGTCAATGAATCACCATAAAGTGTCAAATCTCTCATTTGATTTTTGATGCCTTCTTCGAGAGATTGTATTGTAAGAAATTGACTTTCTTTGACCATAGCCTGAGCCATATCATCTATTTTCAATCTTATTGCCTTAACAATATCTCGAGCCAATTTAGGATCAGTATCTTCCACACTAATCATCAAGGCATCAAATTTTGTTTTAGTTGTTTTATACTGTTCGTTAAAATGAAGCGCAAGCTTTGCTTTTCCTTTTATACTTGAAGTATCAATATCATAATGCTGTGCAAGATTAAATTCATTAATGATAGAATTTTTTACTGTACCACTATTGGCTATTGAAAACAATCTATCAAGGTCTTCTCCTGTACCGTAAGTATAGTAAATTTTCTCTCCGCCGCCTATTGGTTCAGGGTTGGCTAAGGTAGGACTAGCTGCATAAACTATCGTGCTAGAAATATAATAATTAGGCATCATCAATGATCCTATAATACTAATAAGGGCAACTAACCCAGTCACGATAAGTATTTGTTTTTTCCATTTTGCTAGTGTCGAAAGCACATGGATAAGACTATAATCATTATTCATTTTGAAATATCTGATTTTTTAGTGTGTAAACGATCTTTCAACGCTCACAAACATTAAATTTTAAGTTGGATTCTTCTTCGAAATCAAGTCAGAAATCAAACGAATGTCTACTAACCTAATAAGTAACGCTGTTATTAGCGAAAAGCTTATACTAATGACAGCTCTAATTTTCCAATCTAATGGTAGATACACATAAATACTGCCAAAAATAATGGTACAAAACAAGCCAAAACCAAGGACAATAAAGAGTAAGCGAGTATTAATTTTCACTTTCATAATTGTAATGACCAAAACCATCTGCCCTAGCGTCATTAATGTTTGAGTAATCCATGTTGCTTTTGCAGCTCCTAAGGCTTGTTGTGATTGTATTAGATAGATATTAAGTCCAAAATTGACACCTACACCTATTAATAATAAAATGTTGATTTCTTTCAAATTATTGTTAGCCACCAAAAGGCTCCCAAATATATATGCAATAGACAATGCTATAAAACTCAACATAAGATATAACATAATCTCTCCATAATATGGTGTAGCATCTGCATGTGCCCAATTCATTATTTCATGACGATAGGTAATCGTTGCAGCAGCTCCAATAAATGTAATTAACACCATCAATCTAAGTCCTATATCAACAAGGTCATTTATTATTTTGCTATCCTTGATATTTGCTGCAAACATTGGAAGTAACAAAGCTGCAAATAGATACCCGATCATATTCAAAGCATCCAAAAATCTGTATCCATATTCATATATACCAGATTCTCTACCATTATCATTTAATATATGTTCTAACATAACAGAATCCATCCGAGTATATGCAGACATAGAAAATAGAATGAGCGCATATGGAGCACTCCATCTTAACATTTTTTTGGTGTAGTCCCACGAAAATGCAATCTTAAAACTACCCAAATGCTTGTATAAAATACCCAACGCGACTAAACATGAAATACTAAAAGCCGCCATTTGCCCATAAGCCAACCAAATGATCTCAAAATTTTCTCTATATGGACTAACCCACGAGAGGACTCCTAGTATAATAAGCATCAATAGCTTATCTAATGTAGAAAGCAAACTGTCTATTCTATATTTTCCAATGCCAGCTATGTTTGAACGCAAATAAATGAAAAGTGTACTCAAGAACAGATTAGCAGTGACCGCCATCATCAAGGGCATCAGTGACGGATCAAAACCTTTTAAAACAAAATAACCAATTGCCAATCCAAAATAAACTAGACCTAAAATAACTTTCAATCCCAATATCTTTGGCAAATGAAAACCCAATTGATCTGGATTCTTAGCAATATTCTGAGAATTGTAAGATTGAATTCCTGGCTCATGTACAAACTGCATCAAGAAGGCAATGTTGAACAATACTTTGTACATCCCGTATGTATCAACTCCCACTATATTCTGGATATGGAGATCTACTCCAAATAGATACAGAGGTTTGATCAATAAATTGATACCTAGAAGGAAAATGATATTTATGAGGAATTCTTTTTTCATCAGAGCACCAAAGATAAAAGGAATTTTGTTGTGTTAATTTTGAGAAAGTAAAGCGGAGAAAAGTAAAAAAGGTGTCGAAATCGACACCTTCTAAAAATTAATATATTTGTTATTAACAAAATAGGTTGGACTATACCTTCGTCACTTCAATCATAATTTCCTCACCTTCCAGCAACTCCACCTTCTCTCCACTCGACAATTCAGCAACTGCAGATATTCCATCCGCTAACACTTCATTACAAATGTAGTCCGAGAACGAACCAAGCGCCTTCTCTATTTGCTCAGTAGCCGTAACTTGCACATTGATTCGATCCAAAATATTCAAGTCATTTGATTTTCGTAGGTTTTGGATTCTATTAACTAGCTCTCTTGCTGTGCCTTCAGATATTAATGCTTCACTAAGTTGAACATCTAATGCCACTGTAAGTCCTTTATCACTCGCAACTTGCCATCCTGGTATATCTTCAGAAATGATTTCTATATCCGCTAATGTCAAATCATACGTTGTACCATTCAGTTCTAACTTATAGCTATTTGTCTTTTCGATTTCAGATATCGTCGCTTGATCAAAAGCAGATATTACTCCTACTCCTGCCTTCATATTTGGCCCTAGCATTCTACCTAAGGTCTTGAAGTTAGGTTTTGCTTTTTTCTTGATCACACCATCGGTATCAGAAATGTATTCTATTTGCTTCACGTTTACCTCTGCCATGATAAGATCTTTCACTGCTTCCACTTGCTCCTGGAATGATGGATTTAGTACTGGTAACATGATCTTCTGTAACGGTTGACGAACTCTTAAGTTATCTTTCTTACGAAGTGATAATACAAGAGAAGAGATTCGCTGAGCATAACTCATACGTTGCTCTAATTTATTGTCAATTGCTGACTCATCAGAATCCGGGAATAATGCCAAATGCACTGATTCATTATTCTCTAGCTTTGTCGCGCCATTTAAATTTTGATACAACCAATCTGCGAAGAATGGTGCGACGGGTGCCATCATCTTTGAAATTGCTATCATACATTCATATAACGTTTGATATGCTGCGATTTTATCTGCTTCATACTCGCCTTTCCAGAATCTTCTTCTACATAGTCTCACATACCAATTTGATAAGTGCTCATCCACAAAGTTTTGGATTTTACGAGTGGCCAAAGTTGGCTCATAGTTAGCATAATCTGCCTCTACATCTTTCTTTAGCGTATTCAATAGTGAGATCACCCATCTATCGATCTCTGGTCTATTCGCTAATGGCACACTTTCTTGCTCATATGCAAATCCATCAATATTAGCGTATAGAGAAAAGAAAGAATAAGTATTATAAAGCGTACCAAAGAATTTTCTTTGAACTTCCACTATTCCATCTACATCAAACTTCAAGTTATCCCAAGGACTGGCATTTGAGATCATATACCATCTCGTAGCATCAGCACCGTATTTATCGATCGTTTCAAAAGGGTCAACTGTATTGCCTAATCTCTTAGACATTTTTACACCATCTTTCGCTAGAACAAGACCATTTGATACTACATTTTTATATGCAACTTTGTCAAATACCATTGACGCTATCGCATGTAAGGTAAAGAACCACCCTCTCGTTTGATCTACCCCTTCTGCAATAAAGTCTGCTGGGTAGTTCTTCTCAAAGTGGTCTTTATTCTCAAACGGATAGTGAAGTTGGGCATAAGGCATAGCTCCAGAATCAAACCAAACATCTATAAGGTCAAGTTCTCTCGTTAATTTTTCTCCATCATCACTTACTAAAACTACATCGTCTATGTACGGTCTGTGTAAATCTTTCGGTGTCTCTTGATTCAGTCCAAGCTTCTTATTTGCTAGAGCTATTTCGTTTGTCAATTCTTCTATAGACCCGATGCATTTCTCGATAGTACCATCTTCTGATCTCCACACTGGTAATGGTATTCCCCAGTATCTAGATCTCGAAAGGTTCCAATCTTGCAAGTTTTCTAACCAATTACCAAATCTTTTTTCACCTGTATGACTTGGCTTCCAATTGATTGTTTTATTTAATTCTATCATTCTATCTTTAGAAGCAGTAGTTCTTACAAACCAACTATCTAAAGGGTAGTAAAGAACAGGCTTATCTGTCCTCCAACAATGCGGATAACTGTGTACATATTTTTCTACTTTAAATGCCTTATTATCTTCTTTTAGCTTGATTGCAATTTCTACATCTACTGACCTTTCTGGGGCTGAACCCTCTTTGTAATATTCATTTTTAACAAATTTTCCCCCAACTTCGGGAAGCTCAGCTCTGAACTCTCCTTTTAAATTAACCAAAGGAACGGGGTTTCCATTTTCATCAAGTACCAATAATGGAGGCACCTCTGGTATAGCTCTCTTGGCTACCATGGCATCATCTGCACCAAAAGTAGGAGCAGTATGAACAACTCCAGTCCCATCTTCTGTAGTTACGAAATCTCCACCAATTACTCGGAATGCGTTTTCAACATTCTCATACGGAAGTGCATATTCTAATAACTGCTTATATCTGATTCCGATCAAGTCACTACCTTTTATTTCAGTAGTTACTAAGTAGGGTATCTTCTTGTCTCCTTTATTATAAGTTCCTAATTCTTCTTCAGTTTCTACTTCTTCGAATTTTCCACTGAATTGTTTTCCTACCAATGCTTTCGCAAGGATTACTTGATTTGGCTCATGCGTATATTGATTAATTGATTTCACCAATACATAGTCAATCTTAGGCCCAACGGTCAGGGCTGTATTTGATGGAAGTGTCCAAGGAGTTGTTGTCCATGCTAATATACATATATCCCCTTTCCCTTGTAATATTGCCGGTAAAGTATCAGCAATTGTCTCAAATTGAGCTGTTACTGTAGTATCTGTTACATCTTGATAACACCCTGGCTGATTAAGTTCGTGAGTACTTAATCCAGTTCCTGCAGCTGGAGAGTATGGCTGTATAGAATATCCTTTGTACAGATAATCCTTGTTGTGTAACTGTTTAAGTAACCACCATACAGATTCAATATAATTATTTTCGAAAGTGATATATGGATCATTAAGATCAACCCAATACCCCATTTTTTTTGTGATATCATCCCAAACATCTTTATACTGCATTACAGTCTCACGACACTTCTGATTATACTCCTCTATAGTGATCGTCTTACCAATATCTTCTTTAGTTATTTCAAGTGCTTTTTCAACCGCTAGTTCTACAGGAAGACCATGAGTATCCCATCCTCCTTTACGTTCTACACGCTTTCCTTTCATAGTTTGAAATCGGCAGAATAAATCCTTTACAGTTCTACCCATTACGTGGTGAATACCCGGCATACCATTCGCAGAAGGTGGTCCTTCGTAAAATACAAATGTGTTATCCTTTGACCTTTCGTTTACACTTTTATCAAAGATGCTGTTCGCCGACCAATATTCTGCAATTGATTTATCTATTTCTGGAAGGTTAAGACCTTTATACTCTTTGTATTTGCCCATGATTTGTATCTCTTTCTTGTAATAAGTGTGTAAAAATATAAAAGTTAATGGAGCACACCCCACCAACTCTATGAAAGTGTCCATTTTTCCATTTACTTCGATTTCTGAAGTTGGCAGTTTGGAGACTAACATAAAAAAGCTCTGACGTCATTACGATCTGTCAGAGCTTTATAAAATATAAGTTGTACTCTATCACAGATCGTGTGATGAGCTAATAATTATTGTTGATATGTTGTATGCGTTAAACATGAGGCAAAGATAGATTATTTTTAGGATAAGTGGAAATGAATGCCCGAGGTGGGTTTCGAGTATCAGGCTTCGGGTATTAGGTTAGATGCTAATTACGATAAAAAGTACTATTGATAGTCTAGCCTTCCAAAAATTTGACAAATATTGAGAACTATTTCGCTCTAATAAAGGTCTCACTTCCGAACAAAATACCACAACGAATAACGAATAACGAATAACGAATAACGAATAATATCTTACCAAATTTAAATATCACATTATTTTATATTGATTTATTCACAACATGTAGTATATTACACAAATTACTAACTATCAAAACAAAATTATTATGGACTTAAGTTTAATCATAGGATTGATTAGTGGAGCATTAGGTGGCAATGGAGCTGCTAAATTGATGCCCAACAGCTCTCTTGGCACATTATGGAATTCTGTTGCAGGAATTGCGGGTGGAGGTCTAGGAAGTCAAATCCTAGGAATGATTGTCCCATCTCTTGGTGCAGCTGCAGCTGGAGGAGGTATGGATATCGGTAGCATCGTAGCTCAAATAGCTGGGGGTGGTGTTGGTGGTGGAGTTGTAATGGCTGTCATCGGAATGATAAAAAAAGCTATGGCAAAGTAGAACAGAATCACTTTGTAAGAATAATAAGGAGGACTCTAATCTTAATTGATTTTAGTCCTCTTACTATTTTATCATTTTCATGCGTTTTATATCGACCAATAAATTCTAATCAAAATCAAATTACAAACCACTTTTCAATCTTTTTCAATTCTGAGTCCACTCCAAAAAATCCTCAACACTAAAAATGTTTCTTTTGGCGATATTTTCATTTATTTCAATTAACT
>CAJXUU010000008.1 GCA_913061325.1 uncultured Saprospirales bacterium
AGATTTCTGCCTGTCTCGTGGGCTCGGAGATGTGTATAAGAGACAGCTCTTAAATGATAACCTGCTATTGCACATCATCCCCACGTAATTTTCTATATCGCTTCCTTGCTTCCACTGCATAAGTGCTCCCTGAAAAATCTAAGAATAACTTCTCATAAAGCGGTTTTGCTTTTTCTGGTTGTTTGAGTACATTCTCATATAGCTCAGCCAATTCGAAAATAGAGTTATCCGCTCTTATCTCCTCTGGGTATTTAAGTATAATCGTATCAAACGCAGCTATAGCTTGATCGTATTTTCTCTGTTTTGTGTATATCGTAGCTTTATTAAATAAGATATCATCTTCTAGTCCGTGTTTCGGGAAAAGGATCAATATCGAGTCCATCTTACCAAATGCTTCATCAAATCTATTTTGGAAAATCAATTGCTCAGAAGTAGCAAACATCTGCAATGGAACGGCAGTTGTATCCAATCCCAAGTTATCCATTATAAATACCGATTTGTCTATTGCGTCATTAGAAATCAACTTAGAAGTAGCCGTCTTTAATATATCAAATTGCTCTTGTGCCCACTCGAAATCTCCTCTATAGTATGATAACATAGCATTTCTGAATCTCGCTCTTTCTCCAAGTATTCCTTCTTTCATTGCTTTATCTACTTGACTGTAGAGAAGCGTTGATTCCCAAACGTCGCCTTGCATAAGTAAATAATCCGCTAGATTAAGTTTGGCGTTTGCAACTACATACTTGTCTACTCCAGCAAACGATATCATTTCTTGAAGAATCATCACTGCAGTATCCAAATCATTAAGATATAATGCTTCGAAATCAGCCAATTCAGACATTAAAACTGCAGTCTGCCTATTACGACCAAATTCATCTAAAAATGAGTTATATTCATTTTTAAGATTTACTAAATCCTCTTTTGTATAATCGTAATTGCTCGTAATTTTCTTCTTTTGGGAATTAAGCAATCCCCTTTTTGCATCTAAATAATAACTAGAGTTTTCGCCTTTAGTTTCTGTTACATACGAGAATGCGTCGATCGCCACATCATAGGCCCTATCATTATAAGCAATCTCTGCTACTTCGAATACTCTTCCCCCATTTTCCTCATTCTTTCGATCCGAACTTCTTGCTTGTCGAAATGCCTTTTTATATTCTTTTCTATAAATAAAAGTCCACTCTAAGACCTCATTATACAGTTCATTTGGTTCATCCTCTTGAATTCGCTCATACAGTTGTTTTTGCAACTCTACATATCCTTCATCATCCAAATTTCTGCGGAATACATTTATCAGGTTATTGATATTATTTTTGTATCTATCTATACTGTTTAGGTAGCCTGTTACCATTTTGGGAATATTCCCTTTACGGAAATATAAGTTAGCTAGATTGTATGAAAATGTGTTTTTCCTTTTGACTAATTCTTCCCCTTTTTCATATACTTGGATGGCGATATCATACTTAGCTAGCGATGTAAAAGAGCTACCAATTCGGCTAATTACACCAACATCTGCAGGCATGTTTTCTATTGCCTTTTTATATTGTTTTTCTGCATTCTCGTTATCAGATTGCTTCTCAAATAGGTTACCATATGCTACATACAGTTGAATATCTTTTGGCCTAGCTTTGATTTGGCTCCTTATGGCTTTTTCAGCTTCTGCATAAGATTCTACAGCTATCAATGACTCTACATACCTATTAAAGTAATAGTCGTTTTTCTTTGTTTTGTTGAACAGCTTGAGATACATAGTGGCAGCCTTCTCATATTCTCCGGACTGGTAATATTGATTGGCCAATCTAGAATCTTGTGCAGAAAGACCTAATGAAAATATTGAAATGAGAAGAATTATAAAAAACCGCATGTATTCTTATTTAATTTGAATATCCAATAGGCTTAGTGCCATAGTATATTCTGATTGAATGACAAAATTACTAAAATTGAAATACAATTTCTGATTCCTTCCTACAACGTGGTTTTTTTATTTATTGTTTCATAAATGAATACCATTAATAAACTGGTAACAATACATTTGTTAAAGAGGCATGATTTTTAGATATTGCATGAAAAATAATCCTAGACTAGATTGCTTTTTCTTAAACTAGTTCTCGCTGAATCTAAAGTAACCTATCGAACAGAAATAGTATATGACAAATTTTAGAAATTGCATTAGGAAGGATAAAAAAAAGCACTGAAATTTCGTTATTCTCAGTGCTTTTTTGTCTACACTAGTAACCAGCATTCTGCTCTAAATTGGGATTGTTGTTGATATCTTTGATAGGAATAGGGTAGATATCGCGATACGCATCTACCGCTTGCCCTTCTTTTATTCCGCCTTTCCAAGCCCACTTATAGTCTCCATCTGTGAACTGACCAAATCTGACAAGGTCAGTCCTCCTGTGACCTTCCCACATCAATTCTCTCCCTCTCTCAGCAAGTATCATATCAAGATCTAAGGACTCTTCGGTTACATAAGCCAACTGACTTTTGAATGCCCTCTGTCTTATAATGTTGAAGTACTCTACCGCTTTTGATTTTGATCCATTCGATCTGAGTATTGCCTCTGCAGCCATTAAGTAAGCATCTCCTAGTCTGAATAGTGGAAAATCAGTATCTGGATGTTCTAGATTAGATCCTGATGCTCCATCCCTAGTTATGTTTTTGAATTTGAGGACTGCGTATCCATCTCGGAATGTTGCAACATCTTCAATTTCAATATTTTGACCTTCAGATCCAAATATTCCTCTCCTGTCATATGACAAAGAAGTAATTTGGTAGATATAATCTTGTTTGCGCAGATCAAGACTGATTTCGATCGGACCAGCTTCTGAAATAATGATATTAGCTCCATCATACTCCAGTATGCCATTACTGTCATTGTCACCAAATCGCACAACGTCATTTCCATTAGCTCTGAAGTAAAGTTCTCCTGGCACAACATCGATGTTCAATGTAAGGACTTCAAGTTCTTCATCCCACACTAGGTTGGTTTCTGCAGTCACGGCGCTTCCTGCCACACTGTATTGTCTTTTTTCTATTGTATAGGTCTTTGCTTGCAAATCGGCTTGGAGATAATAAAACCCGGATTCAGGAATTATAAGAGGCTCTCCAGCAATATCTAGTGTGCCATCTTGTCCATTGTCCCCATATACAAAAGAAAGGGTGGGGTTAGGAGCGATAACGAAGGTGCTCGATTCCGAAAAATACTGATGACCCTCGTTGGATGTGCTACCGGATTGTCTCGATAACGCATACTTAGCATTACCAACTTCATTTCCTTGATAATCACCAGGTATATACACTTGCGGTAGATTAATTCTGTCACCATAAGCAACAAGCTCTCCCCCTATATCTCCAAATAGGTTGACTATCTCTTTGGTGGTACGGAATCCACCCCAGCCATCTTTAACACCAGAAGCTGCAGGACTAATGTCTCCTCCTATTCCGCCTCTTATAATGAAAGTCGTTCCACCCCACGTCTGGATATTCTGACCGTCAAATGCGATAGGAAAAATCACTTCGTTTGATAAGTGATTGTCTGCCAAAAATAGATGGCTGAACTCTTCATCGAGTGTATATCCAGCATCTATTACTTTTTCAGAATAGGTCAATGCATCAGCGGATCTGTCACTGCCAATATAAACTTCTGCATTAAGATAAAGCTTGGCTAATATCATCCACACCGAAGCTCGATCAGCTCTTCCATATTCATTTTCTTGCGGACCCGTGATTAGCGGTTCTATTTCTAGTAACTCACTTTCAATAAAGTCGAATAGTGCAGGAGCTTTGATCTGTTGTGGATTGAATGCGCCTACTTCGTCATCTTCTGTTACGAAGGGCACGTTTCTGAATTCGTCTAGAGCATGCCAGTAACTCATTGCTCTCATCAGCCTTGCTTCGATTCGATAAGTAGATACTTCTTGCTTCAAAGCATCCGATGCTTCTCTGCGGTCTAACGCATCAGCATCACTCTGTCTTAAGAACTCGTTGCATACACCGATCTGATAGAAAACTCTGTTATAAAAAGCATTGATAAATACATCAGCAGGAGTCCAAGACTGACTGTGAAAGTCTTTGATAGTTTCATCATTCCAAGCCACTATAGCTTCATCCGTGGATAATTCTTGTTGATACCAGTACTGACGTAGATAAGAGCTAAATCCCTCATCGATTCCACCTAAATCTCCTTGCCCAGCTGGCCCTTGCTGACCAGTGACTGCTAGTCCAGCATATATTTTTGCTAGTACAGCTTTGTATGCTCCATCTTGAAGATAGAATGTTTCCGATGTCAATATGTCCTCATCGATCGGAACCGTGTCTAGATCTTGGAAGCAGCTTTGAAAAACTACCGTTGCAAAAAAAACAAAAACCAAATATTTAATAGATTTCATATATTTATATTTTGTACCCTTAGTGATTTAAAAATTTACATTAAGAC
Source organism: uncultured Saprospirales bacterium (assembly GCA_913061325.1). Classification (GTDB taxonomy): domain Bacteria; phylum Bacteroidota; class Bacteroidia; order Chitinophagales; family Saprospiraceae; genus CAJXUU01. The sequence goes on from CAJXUU010000008.1 coordinate 4,439, forward strand.
CAAATACAAAGGTTCTTGGTCTCGGATATCGATTGTTGTCAATGCCTCCAAATACTTCTGGATCAAGGCCTTCATAAGAAGTTAAAATGATAGGGTTCTGTACAGTAGCTGATAATGTGAGAGATCTTCCAATCAGATTGTCAAATGTATATCCCAATGAAATATAATCGATCCTAAAAAAAGAAGCATCTTTAACAAATGCATCACTAAAGGTTATTTCTGACTGCTGTCTCACATCGTTGGTCAATACCACTGAGTGAACATTATTAAGAATGCCAAGATTGTCAAGACGGTCTTTCCATCCTATGTCTGTCTGTACATTGTTGTAAACTTTGTTTCCTACATTGGCTCGACCTGCAAAAGCAAAGTTGAACTTTCCGTACGTAATGGTATTAGAGATGCCAAATACAGCGTTTGGTCTTGAGTCCTCGATTCTGTACTTGTCTAATTCATCTATCAGGCCATCTTCATTTCTATCAACATACTGGCCAGGGATCAAACTGCCAGCCTCGTCATAATCTTGTTCAAATACGAAAAACGAGAACGGTTCGTAACCTACAGTGTGTACTTGGATAGTATTCCCAACACCTCCAGAAATCCCACCGACAGCTTCACCTATACCACCTTCATCTTGGTTGAGTTTTGTGATTTTATTCTTGTTAAATGCAGCATTGAGGTTGATATCCCAAGATATTTTTTCATTGAGGATTGGCGTCAGATTTAGTGCTAGTTCCACACCTTTAGTTTCCATGTCACCTATGTTGGTTGGGATGATATTGGTCAGGTTTGATCCGACAGTCACCTGCACTTCTTGATTGAGTAAGTCTTTGGTATTACGCTGATAGATATCTATAGATCCACCAATTCTATTTCTTACAATCGAATAATCCACTCCCAAATTATAAGTTGTGGTCGTTTCCCATTTGATGCCACTATCATATCCATTCGGTCTATAGGTTGTCAAGTATCCGTCGCCAAACTGGTATCTAGCGTTGTCAAAACTTTGTTGGTACAGACCTTGATATAGGTAATAACCGCCTATATCTTGTTGGCCTGTGATTCCCCACCCAAGTCTTATTTTGACATTATTGAGAATTTCACCAGGAGTCTCTCTTGCCTTAATCGCAACAGCAGCAGATGGGAATAGTCCAGATCGTGTCTCAGGAGAAAATCTAGAAGTATAATCATTTCTCAAAGTTCCAGTAAAGTTTACTCTATTGGTTAGTTCATAGTTTAATCGGCCAAACAATGATAGCATATACAGTTCCGAGGCATCGCTTCCTTCTGTCATAATAGTACCTGCCACATTAGAATTTCTAAAATCATTGGATAATTTAAAGTGTTGCCACGAATAGCCACCCATGATATCGATATCTCTCCCAAAAATATTGTCTTTATAATTTAGATAGAATTCCAATAGACTATTGTTCTTTTCTTGGTTGTAACTATTATTTGTTCCTCCACCATCTTGCTGGTTATAGGAGAATGCTGCTGTGGTATCAATAAAGATTGTACCGTCACTGTTGCTGATGTCATATGCCACATTGATATTGGCTCTTAATTTTTTCAAAAAAGGCATTCGATAATCAGCCGAGGCATTTAGTATGTATCTACTTACATCGGAGATATCACTTTTTTGATTTAGCAACGCCACTGGATTTGCAGGAGCAAGTCCAACGAGGGTTCCTGTTGATTCTTTCCAAGCAAAGTAACCACCAAAATCATCATTGCCAGATAAGGTTGGTTTGGTAGGATCAAAACCTATCGCTGAGCCTATTGCTCCATTGTCAGCAAAATCATTGCTTGTCTTGGATATTTTTAGTCCTAGATTCAGCTGTAAAGTATTGTCTATCAGTCCAGGTGTAAGATTGAGATTACCTGTTAGTCTATTGAAATTATCAGTTTTGAGCAAGCCATTGAAATCAGAATAGCCCATTGATGCTCGGAAGGGAATATTGCCCAGTCCTCCGCTCAATGTAAGATTGTGATCATGACCAATCGACTGCTGATAGATTTCATCTTGCCAATCGGTAGATACGTCTGTCAACAATGCAAGTTGTTCACTTCCTTCTTCAAATTCTTCTTGCACTAGTGTTCGGAATTGCTCAGCTGTAAGATTGTCTACTCTGTTGTAGGTGTTTCCTATAGAAAGATTAGCAGAATATCCGACGCGTAGGCCAGATCCTAGTTTTCCTTTTTTGGTCGTAATGAGAATGACTCCGGCACTTGCCCTGTTGCCATAGATCGCAGTCGCTGAGGCATCTTTCAGTACAGTCATACTCTCGATATCATTTGGATTCACGATATTGAGATTGTTCCGCCCTCCACTTGTGCTACTGTTGTCGAGCGGTACTCCGTCCACTACAATGAGTGGATCATTAGACGCACTTAGCGATGATTCACCTCGTATCCTTATTGTTGATCCACCTCCAGGATTACCATCTGTGGTGATACTCACTCCTGCCACTTTACCAGCCAGGAGCTGTTGCGGTCCTGCTATGGCGCCTTTGTTGAAATCTTCACTGGATATTGATTGGATCGATCCTGTTGCATCTTCTCTCTTGACTTCACCATATCCTATCAGAATGACTTCATCAAGAGTTTCTCCATATGCAAGTTCTACATCAAGTCTGTTATTTTCGGGAATACTCAAATTTTGAGACGTATACCCAGTATAACTAATTACCAGAGTAGTGATGCTGGATGTGACGTTGAATGTATATTCGCCATTAATATCAGTTATTGTTCCATCAGAAGCATCTTCCAATGCTATGGTAGCACCTATCAATGCCTCTCCATTACTTGCATCAGTAATGATACCAGTGACAATCCTTTGCGACAGTCCTTCTCCCAGAATTACTAAAAAGCAGATTGAGAAAAGCGATAATCTTAGCTTATTGATTAAAATTGATTTCATATATTTTTATATTTTCTTGACATAGTGTCAAATATACACATTATAAAATTTATCTTTGACACAGAACGATGTTTTTTAGTTATCTTCTAGTACCTCTTTAAATACTGAGGTTCGGAGATATCACTCTTTTTTGTTCTTTAACACTATTATCTAATTTAAATAAAAATATTATGAAAATACGTCTACTTTTATCAACCCTATTAGCTGTTTTTATCTTTAGTGCCACGGCACAGATCACCACAGTGGGGATCATTGGTAGTGCAACACCAGGTGGTTGGGATACAGATACTGATATGATTCAGGATGCTACTGATACAGCAATATGGACTATCAATATCGACCTAGTTGCTGGGGAGTCCAAATTCAGAGCCAATGATGATTGGGCTATTAATTGGGGAGACAGCGCTTTTCCAGTTGGAACAGCCCTACAAGGTGGTGACAACATCCCTGTTTTTGCAGGTAATTATGACATCATGTTTAATTCTGTTTCTGGAGAGTACTCTTTTGTTGTCAATTCTCCAATTGGTATTTTGGGATCAGCGACACCAGAAGGTTGGGACACAGATACAAATATGTTTGTTGATACCAGCGGCATCTTTTTTGTTACCCTTGATTTGGTGATAGGAGAAGCAAAATTCAGAAAAGACGATGATTGGGCTGTTAATTGGGGCAGCGCCGATTTCCCTACAGGTACAGGTACACAAGGTGGTGAAAATATCATGGTGTCTGAAGCTGGAACATATTTTATAACACTAGACACAACGACAGGTGACTATAGTTTTGAAGAACAAATCTCATTCGCTTCCGTTGGTATCATAGGAGATGCCACTCCAGGAGGTTGGGATATGGATACTGATCTCGAGCGAAGTGCAGAAGATCCTAATCAATGGTCTTTATTTATTGACTTAGTTGATGGTTCTGCGAAATTTAGAGCAGATGATGCCTGGAGTGTAGATTGGGGTAGTATTGATTTTCCTACTGGTACAGGTACACAAGGTGGTGAAAATATTCCGGTTACTGCTGGATACTACCGAGTAGATTTTAATTCTGAATCAGGAGACTATAACTTTACAGAGATAGGAAATTATAACACTGTTGGAATAATAGGAGATGCCACTCCAGGAGGTTGGGATACTGATACTGATCTTATACAGGACACTATAGATCCTACAATCTGGAGGATTGCATTGGCATTGACTACGGGTGAGGCAAAATTCAGAGCGGATGATGATTGGGCTGTCAATTGGGGAGGTTCAACATTCCCAATAGGTATAGCTGAGCAAGATGGTGCAAATATTCCTGTAGAAGCAGGGGAATATAATATCACTTACAATTCCTTGACAGGAGAATACAACTTTGAATTATTTGTAGTCTATGACCAAATCAGTTTAGTAGGTGAAGCAAGTCCTGCTGGTGCATGGCCAGATACAGATGATGGAGGTGTAAATGATACTTATTTGACTATTGATGAGACTGATAATCAAATGTGGTCGTTAGCTGGTGTAACCCTGACAGACGCTGATGACGGTGGCGGAGTCAAATTTAGAGCTAACACAGATTGGACAGTCAACTGGGGTGCAGTGGATTTTCCAGGAGGGACTGGTACTCAGGCTGGTGATAACATACTATCAGTTGCTGGTACATACGATGTATCAATAAATACGCAAACTGGAGACTATCTCTTCGCTGATCCAAGTGGAACAGAAGAAATACTCAATCCTGCCGATATAAAGCTATATCCTAATCCAGCATCTCATATAATATCTGTTGCTTTGAAAGCACTGAATATATCAGGAAGTGCAATAGTCACAATATTCGATATGCAGGGAAGAGTTATGAGCAGATCTCAAAGACAACTGAGTGATAACATGACGATCAATGTGCAAAATCTCGACGTGGGCAGTTATTTGTTAAATATCAGCAACGGAAAATTTACCTTAGGAAAAAGATTTACCGTCTTGAAATAAATATTTTTCAAAAAAAGTGATAGAAAGCCTTTCCAATTGACTGGAAAGGCTTTCTTATTGTGCGCCTGGTATGGCGATAGCACTAGAGGATTAAAGCTCCCCTATGCCACCGACAAGGGGAAGTGTTAGCCGAACTTCAAGGTGAATACCGTTAAGATATTAGCTCACGGAATCGGAAGGCAAAGCATTGGCCTAACGAACAGAAGTCATATACGAGGCAAATATCGGATGAGGAGGGCCAAAGCTTGTATGGAAGATTTTTAGGTATATATGGCAGGTATAAAAGTGGAGCTGTGATTGGCTTATTCCATATTCTGCCTGAAATTATCACATATATTCATGATAATTACTCTAATTTCATCGTTAGAAATACTCGACTCAACAGGGCCTTACACATGTCGGTTCACGAGCTTGCTGAACATGCCCCACATAGATTTGCTGCAACGCGTTTTTTCAGAAAGAAAGCAACACTTATATGCGTTGAACTTAAATTAATTATAAATGAATCCAAACGAGACATATCCAAACAGATATAGTATTACGCAGGGAGGTCTTATGTTTCTATTTTATTTAAAAGAACATAGATGAGAAGTCTGCCTAGGTCATAGTAGTTCATTTGATTATATGAATGAAGGACAGAACTTAGAATTAGATTATGGAACCAGATTTAGTGGACTATGGATTAGCCACAGATAGAATAGTATAGAACTAATGATATGGAAATGGTCCAAAACTAAGAGAAGAGCCATGTGCGCAGCCACAAGCCGAGGAAGTAAGGATGTAATAGTCTGGGAGAGGACGGACTAATGTCAGTCAGTAGAAACAAGTAGCCCATACTCTCTATTGTCACCATTGTCATTGAACATCGTATTAGACGACAAGACAAAGAGTTGCAGGTGAGCCATGGTTAAATTAAAGAAATTAGAACATTCCATATAACACTAGCCACATTTGCTTTACTCGATTACATTTTATACAAGTATGATACACCAAACCCTCTACCTTCCGCATCTATTCCAACAAGTCGCGACTGGAAAATATTTTTATATCCAAGCACACAAACTAGCTTTGTCCGCTTATAAAGTTTCCAGATTATGAAATATCAAGCTCACCCAAAATGGGATAAAAACAGACCCATATACCTTAAGTTAGGATTTATTCTTGCCATTGGTTTTGTGTTGATGGCATTTAATTATACAACGTATCCAACAGATGAAATATATGATACTACGGTCATTTGGGAAGATGAATTATTGGAAATCATACCTCCTCGAACTCCAAACGAACTCAAAACACTTCCTCCACCACCAATTCCAAAAATAGAAACTGTAATCGAAATTGAGCCCGAGGATGATCCTACTTTTGTAGAAACAAAATCTGAAGAAATCTTTGATGAGCCAAATGTAGAATCAAATACTACAATAGATGAATTCGCCACGCCGATAAAACACAACACCCCATCTATCGTCGCACCAATTATAAAAGAATCACCAATAGAGGAAGGTCCAGTCTTAATGGCTGATAGAATGCCTGTCTACGGAGAGTGCAGTTTGGATGATGATGAATCCGTAAGGAGAGCATGCACCAATAAAAGTGTGATGGAAACAATATATTCCAACGTGAAGTATCCTACAATAGCATTGGAAAACGATATAACTGGAACAGTGATTGTCTCCTTTGTAGTAGCCAAAGATGGAAAGATCTCAAATATAGAAATAGTGAGAGATATCGGGGGTGGCTGTGGTAAAGCGGTATTGAAGGCCATGAAAAAACTAGGTCAATTTTATCCTGGAAAGCATAATGGTAGGCCAGTATCTGTTATTTATAAATTACCTGTGAAGTTTAAATTACAGTAGAATTTCTAATAGAAATGTAGGAGGTTTCGAAAACCTCCTACATCTGTACATTAAGGAATCCGCGTTCAAAATATTGTTGTCAGCTTGGATTTGACCAATGACTAACTTTATGGACAGCTAAAATGCGTTAATTAGTCAACTAAGAGCCCTTATTAGATTGATTATAAAATAAGATAATCTCCAAATCAGATATCGTATTTGGTCTTTTTTTCAAAATATTACATCAAGTCACTAAGGTCAATCAAAATCGTTATAATATGGCGACGAAGGCTAAGTAAAACCACTGTAAAATAAAGCCTTTCAAGCTCTGACTTATTGCCTTATTTCACTACCTTTGTGGCGAATTTAAAAAGCATCAGGCGATATGTCTAGAAATATATATTCAGCGCTGTTAATTTTTGCAGCAATTTTATTCTCTTTTCCTGTAATTTCTCAGGATCATAATCATGACGGACACGATCATAGTGGACATAATCATGATGATCACGCAGGTCACGATCATGCGTCTGATCAAGGTGAACATGGAGTATCTTGTGGTCATGGTGATGAACATCATGAATATGACCCTGCAGCTACTGCGATCCACCACATTAGTGATGGTAATGTATTAAGTATATTTGACTATCCTCTTCCACTTCCAATGATTTTAAAATCTGAGGCAGGTTTAGAAATGTTTATGTCAAGTAAGTTTGGTGCCCATTTCGCAGGTCATGAAAACGGAGAAAAATCATACAATGGATATGTATTGTATGAAGGAAGTGCCCATAGAGTAGTTGATGCAGGATTTCCTATGACAGGAAGTGTTGACCTTGGACATGGAGCATTCACACACCAGGTCGTTAATATTGATGGAAAGGACAAAACATTAAAGTATGTTTGTTACGAAAACAAACCATATAAAATTGATGCTAGAACAACACTTGATGGAGGAATGCTTGGTGGAGGAATAACCTCATTTTGGGACCTATCTCCTTCTAAGAATGTAATCGCAATGTTGTTGGTTTCTCTTCTTCTTTTCTTTTTATTCAGAGGCGCAGCAAAAAAATATAAAGAGGATCCATTGAAAGCTCCTAGTGGAGTACAGGGTGTATTAGAAACATTGGTCGTATTCATTAGAGATGAAGTAGCTATACCATTTATCGGTAAAGGAAAGTATATGAAATATTTCCCCTTTCTATTAAGTATATTCTTTTTCGTTCTTGGATTGAACCTATTTGGTCAAATCCCTTTCTTTGGAAGTATAAATGCTACAGGTAATTTAACATTAACAATGGTACTTGCTTTGATCGTATTCATCCTTGTAAACATCAACGGAAAGAAGGATTACTGGCAACATATTTTTTGGATGCCTGGAGTACCTGGCTTCGTAAAACCACTATTAGCCGGAGTGGAAATTATGGGGTTATTCATCAAACCATTGACATTGATGTTGAGACTAGCAGGTAATATTTCTGCTGGGCACATCGCAATCTTGAGTTTTATAGGCTTGATCTTCATATTTGGAGATTTATATGGAACATTAGGAAATGGAATAGGAACAGTTTTGGCTATTCCGTTGACATTATTTATGATGGCTATCGAGTTGATTGTTGCATTTGTACAAGCATTTGTATTTGCAATTTTGACAGCATCATATATAGGAGCTGCAATAGAGGAGCACCATTAATTAAGAATTTTTAATTTAATCATTATATAAATATTTTAATCATGACTGGAACATTAGCAGCAGTAGGAGCAGGACTTGCAGTAATCGGAGCCGGTATCGGTATCGGTATGGTAGGTGGAAAAGCAATGGAAGCAATTGCGAGACAACCTGAAGCATCTGGAGATATCAGATCAGGTATGATCCTTATGGCAGCATTCGTAGAGGGTGCAGCTTTGATCGCTATCCTACTTTCAATCTTTATCAGGTAATTGATTAAGAGAGATAGTCAAAATTAAGAGAAGGTCAGCATGCGGTTGGCGGAGGGACCTTCTCTATTTTAAATGATTAACAAAACAAAAAACCCCAAGTGGGCTTAACAATTTAAACTGTATACTATGTTTTTATTATTAGACTTTTTACCATTTCAACCATCACCAGGATTAGCAATTTGGTCAGTAGTTATATTCCTTATATTCTGGGCTATCATGGCTAAGGTTGCATTCAAACCAATCGCACAAGCATTGGAAACACGAGAGAATGATATTCAGGATGCTTTAGATTCTGCAAAGACTGCTAAAGAAGAGATGTCAAATCTTAAAGCTGAAAATGAAAAGCTTTTAGTTGTTGCAAGGGAAGAAAGAAGCAAAATGCTTAAAGAAGCTAAAAACACTAAGAATCAGATCATTGCGGATGCAAAAGACACTGCAAAAGGTGAAGCTTCTAGAATTATGACTCAGGCAAATCAAGACATCCAGAATCAGAAGAAAGCTGCTATGATGGAAGTGAAAAATGAAGTAGGCGCAATTGCTCTTAGTATTGCTGAAAAAGTAATTAAAAAAGAATTGGCTGGAAATGCAGAGCAAGAAAGCTTTGTTAACTCACTAGTAAAAGATATAAACTTGAACTAATCAGTTCTTTTACTCAATAAGTATATAATTCGCTTGGTAGTAAACTAAGTGAAATAGAGAAATATAATGGTCTGGAGCGTAGTGTTGCAGGCCATTTTTTATGCGTAATAAGTGTCTTATTGCGCATGAGATTGGCTAGGATATTCTATAATACATTGAAGATTTTCAGACAATCTGGCTAGTCTAATCTATTTACTTTTCTTCCAATACCAAATCACTCCTGCCAAACAGATTCCTAATCCAAAAAACTCTCTTACAAATTCAATAAATGGACTCTCCGCTTTCATAGACCCAGTAATAGATGGAGTCCCATCCTTAAACCATGAAATGACGTCAGGTATATATAGTAGCATGCACAAACCAAAGAAAATACAAATACCAAGCAGAAATTTACTATTTCTCCAACCTCTATCGTATGCTATAGCAACGGTAGCTGGAATGAGATAAAGCGGAATCCATATATAAAAATCAGGGTCATTGTATTGTACGGCTGCGCAAAGAATATATAAAGCCACTATTATCTTATGGATCATACCTCTTGTAAATTAATTATTAAGACTTTCCTTTAGACCTCTTCACCTATGTTTTGTTGTTCTAGCATTTCTTTGTAGTAGCCTCCGCTAGCAAGTAATTCTTCGTGAGTACCGATCTCTGAGATTCTGCCATCTTCTAAAACCAATATTTTATCAAACTCCATTAGGTTATGGATTCTGTGAGTAATAATGATAGATGTTCTATTTATAAGCGCTTCATTAAGGTACCGCATAATCTTTTGCTCTGTATCTGTATCCACTGCAGAAAGACAATCATCTAGAATTACAATATCGGGATCTTTTATAAATGCTCGTGCTATGGATATTCTCTGTTTTTGGCCTCCAGAAAGTGTAACACCTCGCTCACCCATCATTGTTTGATAACCTTCTGGCAAACTACTTATTTCATTATGTATCGCAGCATGAGCAGCATATTTTTCAGCTTTCTTTTGATTAACCTCACCTACACCGAAACTAATATTATTAGTCACTGAATCTGAGAATAAGAAAACATCTTGGGGCACATAGCCTATTTTTCTCCGTAGGTTATCCAGATTGATAGCTTTCACATTTTGATTATCTATCAACAATCTTCCCTCCGTAACATCATACATCCGAAGGATAAGATCTGCAATGGTGGATTTACCAGAAGCAGTTTTACCTATGATTGCCATTTTCTCACCTTTCTTCAAATGGAAAGAAATATTTTTCAGCGCTTCTATCCCTGTATCAGGGTAAGTGAAACTAACATTATCAAATTTTATATCACCTTCTAAATTCTCTGCGGAAACTTCTGATCTTACCAGCGTAGATTTTTCATGGAGAAGTTCATTGATCCTTTCTTGAGAGGCTTCAGCTTGCTGCACAAGCGATGCTATCCAACCTATGGAAGTAACAGGCCAAGTCAACATGTTCACATATATTATAAACTCTGCGATGTTCCCGGTAGTAATATTTCCCTTAGCCACCTCGAGTCCACCCACATACACTACAATCAATGTGCTTGCACTGATCATAAAAATCATAACTGGAAAGAAAAAGGCTGATATCCGAGCAAGGTCTAATGATTTAGATTTAAAATCTTCACATTCCTCTTCAAAGTATTTTCCAAATTGGTCTTCCTTTACATAAGATTTTATAACTCGTATTCCAGAATAAACCTCTTGGGCTGTACTTGTCAATTGAGATAGCTGCTTTTGAATTAAACTCGACCTAAAGTTGATCTTACTACTTACATAGTATATTGTAATAGATAAAAACGGCAACGGAATCAATGTATATAATGATAGCGTAACACTCACCTTGAACATCGCAAAAATGGTAAGTGAAAACAATGTCACCAGATTAATTCCATATAATATGGCTGGGCCAAGATACATTCTGACTTTGCTTACATCTTCTGATATACGAGACATGAAGTCACCTGTTTTGTTTCTCTTGAAATAGGCAAAATCCATCATTTCCATATGGCCAAATATCTCTTTTCTCAGATCATATTCTATCAATCGAGACATAACAATAATGGTCTGTCTCATGAAATACATAAATATTCCTTTGAAAATACTAAAGCCAATCACTACTGCAGCAAAGGTCAACAATGCTTCACCTAGTTCACTATACATGCCATCCTTCAATCCTTCTTCAGCACCTTTGTAAGCAAGGATTTTATCTTGTACAAAATCCAATGCCTCTCTAATCTTCTGGGGAATAAGCACACCAAAATAATTGGACATGGCCACAAATATGATACCCAGCCCAAAACGGACTCTATACTTATAGAAATATTTATTTAGATGTTGAAGGTTTTTCAAAAATAAACTGTTTACGATATAATTTACAAATGTAGAGATTAAAACATACTAAACAGCAATTGAGTTGTAAGGAAGTAGATAATAATATAAATTTATAATTCATAATATTGGCCCAATTTGGTTGAGGAAAATTGAATCCCAAAGCAATATCAATTTACTGATTATTAAGATAAAATTGTTAAAAGATTTATCACTTTGCAAAGTTTGTTTACATTTATGGAATAAAAAGAATAATTAATAAAATATTGGACGGTGAATAAGGACGGAAATTATAACATGGAAAGTGTATTCACTTCAAAAGTTAAAGCAGGAAAAAGAAGGACATATTTTTTTGATGTTCGTAAAACAAAGGGAGAAGATTTCTACATCACATTGACTGAAAGTACAAAAAGATTCAATGGAGATGGTGTAGAAAGACATAAGATTTTCGTTTATAAAGAGGATTTTAATCGATTCCAAAACGGTCTTAATGATGCTATCAATCATGTAAAAACAGAATTGATGCCAGATTATGACTATGCTCAATATGAGAGAAGACACGAAGAGTGGGAAAAAGAGCAAGCTGAAAAAAATAAAAACGAAATTCAAATAGAATCATCAGCGCCTACTTCTGAAGAGCCTAGTACGGGTTCAGATGTAAGCGAAGAGGATGTAAGCTGGTAATTAAATTTATTAGTTGTAAAAACAAAAGAGGCAATTCTGAAATCAGGATTGCCTCTTTTGTTTTTTGCTTTGAGTATTATTTATGGCATTTTTATTCCGCCTTTTACATATTGCTTCAAATTATCACAATTTCCATAAATCGGATTCAACTCAATAAATGTTTCTTTCAGTTTTTCTTCTATCCAACTCGAAAAATATTCTGATTTCTTTCCTTCTTTGGCAAACTGAGAGATCTTACTATAGTCCTGTTTAAGATTTGCTTGATGGGGTTCTGTTATAGATTGCAACTGCAGAATTCTGTATTGTCTCTCCCCTACGAAATCTTTACCTTCTAATACAGTAGTAAGATCACTTGGCTTCATATCTATAATCTCTATATATTCATCATATTCTAATTCTTCCGTTCTAAAGAAGTTATTACCAGTAGCCCTGTTTTTAATTCTACCATTGTTATTATAGCTCTCCGCTTTCTTATCTGAGTATCTTTTTACAGCAACTTCGAATGAAATAGAATCAGCTTGTATAAGTGTCCTGACACTATCCAATAAATCTTTAGCTTTTTGATTATCTGTTTCCGTAATATCAGGCTTGATCAATATATGCCTAGCTCTAACGCTGTTTCCTCTTCTTTCTAGCATTTTGATTACATGAAACCCATATTCCGTTTCGATAACATCTGATAACTCATCTTTCTTAAGTCCAAATACAGTAGCCTCAAATTCTGGAACATAAGATCCTCTTTTGGCAAATCCTAAATCTCCTCCTCTTGCTCCCGACCCAGGGTCCATAGAGTACTTAAGAGCTAACTCTTCAAACGTTTTTTCTTCTGAAACAATTTTCTCTCGTATCCTTTCGAGCTTTTCTTTAGCAATATTCTTTTGAGCTTCACTAACTTGAGGTTTGATCACCAATTCTCCTAACTCCACTTCAGAATCTAAAAAAGGTAAGCTATCCTTTGGAATGGCATCATAAAATTGTTGTACTTCTTCAGGAGTGATAGTTACAGAATTGATTAACTTCATCTGCATTCTTTCAGCAAGAATCTGTTGTTTTTGATCATCTCTATACCTCTCTTTCATTTCCACTACACTAGCACCATAATAATCTCTAAAAAACTCTTCGTCCCCATTCATTTGGCGTAGAATATTCTCAAATCTTAGATTAAGCTGAGCTTCCACTTCTTGATCCTGCACCTCTACACTATCTAGCTTTGCTTGATAAATAATCAACTTTTGAGCAATTAACCCATCCAAAATTTCACATTTAATACTCTCTCCCAATGAAGGGTCTTGAGTAATACTATAAGCATATTGATCTTCTACTTCTGATAATAGGATAAATTCACTACCTACTTTTGCTACCACTTTATCAATGAGAAAAGATTGATCTTGCGCATTTGCATTTGCAACCACCATAAGAAAACAAGCAAGTATTATATTTCTAATATTCATATTATTCTTTTTACACTCGATATTATAAAAACCAATTATTCAAGTGTATTATGATTAACGATTTAAATTATGGATTCGTTTGACTCTTATCTGATAACTCCGTCTACAACTAGCCTATCTTCTCGATTTGCTATTTCCCAAGTAGTATGAAAAATTAATCTACCAACTTTTGCCATTTTTTCAAAGTTGATCTTATCTATAGTATCTGTTGTTTTGTGATAATCTGCATGCACTCCATTAAAGAAGAAGATAGCTGGAACACCTTTTTTAGCAAAATTATAATGATCAGATCTGAAATAAAATCTATTTGGATCCTCTTCAGAGTTGTAAGTATAATCTAAAGTTAATCCAGCATATTTTTTGTTTGCAGCTTCGTTAAGCTTATGTAGATCTGTGCTTAATCTGTCCGAACCTATTACATAGATGTAATTTGGATTGTTAGTATATTTTTCGTCTACTCTACCTACCATATCTATATTTACATCAGCTACAGTTTTCTTCAAATCAAAAATTGGATTTTCAGAATAGTACTCCGAGCCCAAAAGGCCTTTTTCTTCGCCCGTAACCAATAAGAATGCTACACTTCTTCTTGGCCCAAATCCTGCAGACTCCGCTAATCTGAATGCTTCAGCTAATTCCAAAACTGTAGTTGTTCCAGATCCGTTATCATCGGCTCCGTTGTATATATCATCTCCTCTCATTCCTAAGTGATCGTAGTGTGCAGAAACGATTACTACTTCATCCTTTTTGTCTGTCCCTTCAATATAACCAAGAATGTTACTTCCATTCAGTACAGTAGCCTCTTTATTCATATTCATTACAAATGGTGTAGTAAGTTTTACATCACATGCTTTTCCTTTTTTATTAGATCTCTTTCTAGACTTTATGACTTTTTTAGTCTTCTCCCCAATGATCTCTTTTGCTATAGTACTTGAAATATATGCATGGTTCGCTATCGTAATTTTCTCTTTTGTCAAATCACCTAATGATAATACTGATCCAAGTAGTTTTCTTCTGTTTTCACCTAGCATTTTCTTGATGTCGTCTTCAATAATCAAAACTAGCTTCACACCATTTTTCTTTGCCACCTCAAGCTTTTTGTTAATGTCCGTAGTCCAATCAGACATTTCTGATGTTCCAGTTAACCATGAAGTACTATCTTTTTTCAAAGGCTCTCCTTTATTGATCATGATTACTTTTCCAGCAACATCATTCTTTTTATAGTCACTATATTTATCATCGTCGATGCCATATCCTAAGTAGATAACTTCACCCGCAGTAATTGCTGGCATACTTTCATTCTTATCTGGGAAAGCAAGAAAATCCCATAAATGCTTGTATCTAGTTTCACCAATGAAAATATCAATATCAGTCCATTTTGAAAAAGTGAAAGCAACATATTGTCTGTAACCTTTTTCTATTCCTTTGTTTTTTATCCCAATAGATCTAAAAAAATTAGAGATATAGTCTGCAGCTAAATTATTTCCTTTTGTACCAGTTTCACGACCTTGAAATTCATCACTCGCAATAACAGTAAGGTGATTTTTCATGTCTTCCGCTGTTATGGTATTAGCATATTTAACAGATGGATTGGATTCGTCAGTTGTCAAAATAGCATTAGAATCAGGAACACTAACCCCACTAACATATTGTGCCTCAGCACTATAGAATGAAATTATGCATGCAAAAAGGAATATTTTCTTTATCATCAGAATATTTATTGTCATTATAAATAAGAAACGATGGAAGAGTACCCATCAAAAAGCGTGCAATAGTAGGCTTTATAAGCGTTAGAGCCAATTCTATTAGGTACTTTTTGGAAATATTAACTGGTATTATTGTAAATCTGTTGTGTCAGGGGTAGACATTGTTTATAAATATTTAGAAAATTTATTTTTTCATGATACTGGCCCACTCTGTCCAGGAACCATCATATATTGATTTATCATTAGAATTAACTAATTCTGTAGCCAACATAATAATACATGCCGTGACTCCTGACCCACAAGTAAATATCAATGGTTTATCACCAAGGCTATGTTCATCAAATATTAAACAAAGCTCTTGTACCGATTTATATTTATAATCATTCAAAAGGCTTTTGAAAGGAATATTGATCGAATTTGGAATATTCCCACTCCGTATTTCCGGTCTAGGCTCTGGCACTAGACTGAAATACCGATCAGATGATCTTGCATCAATAAGAACGCTATTACCAGATTTTATGTTTTCAGTAATCTCTTCTATCCCTTTCACAAGTTGAGTATCTAACCGAGCGGAGTACTTTACTTTTTCTATGAGAACATTCGGGAGGTCTACAACTTCGAACCCTTCATTTATCCATGCCGGCAAACCACCATCTAGAACGGCAACATTTTCATGACCCATAGCTTTAAATAAAAACCAGATTCTAGGACTAGTATATATTCCCAACCTATCTATAATTACAACTTTGCTTTCATTGCTTATGCCTAGTCGATTACATGTCGATTCGAATTGGTTTTCAGTTGGAAAGGTATTAGGAAAACGACCATTAGGATCTCCAAAATCTGACGTTAGATTTATTTTAATTGAGCCGCTTATACTGCAGCGCATATCGATATCTAATCCAACTTTATCCTTTTTCTGGCCTACTTCAAGAATGACTAAATCGTCATCTAACAAATGATCATTCAACCACTCGGGACTTATGATATGTTCTATAGTTTCCACAATCTAGCACTTGCTAATTTTGTCCACTCTTCTTTGATGGCGACCACCTTCGAATTCTGTAGATATAAACGTTCTTACCATTTGTCTTGCTAATCTTGCACTTACAAATCTAGCGGGGATTGATATGATATTTGCATCATTATGTTGTCTTGCCAGTGATGCAATTTCGTTCTTCCAACATAATGCTGCTCTAATATTCTTATGTTTATTTGCCGACATAGATACACCATTACCACTACCACAAATAAGTACTCCTAAGTTTACACTCCCGTTTTCCACAAGGTCTGCGACTGGATGTACAAAATCAGGATAATCTACACTATCTGTAGAGTAGGTTCCTTTATCAATTACTTCTACTCCTTCTTTTTTTAATACTCTGATGATTGTATCCTTATAATCAAATCCAGCGTGATCACAGCCAATAGCAACTTTCATTTTCTTTAATTTATTATTTAGAATATTAATTAAATAGTGATAGTCTCACTATTTAAAAAAGCGACACCAATTCAATGGTGTCGCTTTTCTTTAGTTTTTTAATCTCTGATCGAATTAACCGAGTATGAACCCAAAAGATCATTTATTTCTTTATCGAAATCCGGATCTTGTAACTCTTTACTTAGTCGCAAAACATCTGTTATTCCTCTCATGTAGAATCCCATGTCTTGCTCGAAGCTAGTCATTTCATCATTATCTAATGACTCGAAGAATTTCATATACTGGCTACTTTCATTGGCTAAAATTCTAAGGTGATTTTTAGCTTCTTCATATTCACCAGCTCTTACCAATACATTGATAAACGGGACAACTCCTGCATCATAAGCAAAGTTCATGTGAGGGAATCCTTCAAAGTACTTCTTTGCCATATCAGCAGCTCTTATGTGATCACCTTTTTGGCTAAAACCTGCTGCAGCTCTTAACAATGCCATTTTCATTGCTTGTACCTCTGCCATGTAGTTTTTATCAACGAATAGGTCTTTTTTATCAAAGTTTCCCCAGGTCCACTTAGTCATTACATTATTATGAATGGCATCAAGATCAGCCCTACCACTGCCATAAATTGCCAATGTCTTATCACTCTTAGTTTTTATAGGAACTAGTCTAAGTGCAAGACCTTCTAACTGCATATAATCATTTAACCCCTGTAGCTTCTCATTCTTACAGGTAGTAGCAAAGTAAATAGGTCGATCATAGAAATTAGAAGCAATTATATCCAACACGGCTAGGTCATCTTTCAATAAATATCCTTTTCCTTTACCATATCTGATATCAATCTTTTTCACATATTCTGCACCATCGTCTTTCAACATTCCGGTAGCTCGATACTTAGATTCATTGATAGGTATAAACAAGTGTTTAGAAGTTATTATAGTCTGTCCATCATTTTCATTCTTTGGACTAGCTACAAATTCTAATGCTCTCAATGCAGGCATTGGCACATCGATTACTTTATCCGCTGGATTATTGGGGTTGTAGAAAAATACTTGATTTCTCTTCTTACCTCTTATGGCTTCCGCAGGTATTGTCAGCTTGATAGGGGCAGAGTCATTGACTTTGTTTCTTAGCTTATTAATATACCAATCCACCGCAATCAGACTCAAGTTAACCACACGAACATCAGTCCGAATGCCTTCTACTTCTTGAGCATACCAAAGTGGATATGTATCATTGTCTCCATACGTGAATAGGATTGCATCTTTCTCAACAGAATTTAAGAAGTTTGCTGCATAATCTCTAGATGCTTCGATATCAGCTCTACTAGAATCATCAAAGTTTTGGAAACCCATTATGATCGGTGCTGATAATACCAATACTCCTGCAATAACAGCTGGCATCATACCAGACATACTAGTTTTAGACTTCAATAAATCATAAACCCCCAGCACACCCATGCCGATCCACATACTGAATGCCATAAAGGAACCTGCAAAGATATAATCCCGTTCTCTTGGCTCATTTGGTGGTTGGTTAGAATATATGATAATTCCCAATCCTGTCAGTAAGAACATAATCAGGAGAGATACAAACTCCAATCTACTTCTAGAGAAATGCCACAGTAAACCAAAAAGACCAAAAAATAGTGGCAGGAAATAATATGTATTATTGGCCTTATTATTGGCCATTGTGTCCGGCACAGCATCCATATTGTATAATTTTGCCTCATCAAAAGGCTTGATACCTGACAACCAATTTCCATCTTTTTTATTCCAATAGTAGTACCCTTGGTCACCGTTTTGTTTTCCTACAAAATTCCACATGAAATATCTCCAATACATCCAGCTTACTTGATATTTCATCATGAAAGCCATATTGTATCCCATACCAGGTTTCCCTTGAATGTCTCCTGTCAGCCTTTGGCGGTACATCTTATGAAGGTCTGGCCTAGAAGATTCTGTGTGACCTATTCTTGGAAATAGTATTTTGTCTTTGTTCGCATATACATACGTGAATTTCTCATCTACGATTTCATATTGATCCCCTACTAAACCGTATCTTTCTTCACGATCTACCTTCTTTGGTTTTGCATCATAATGAGGACCATGTACTAATGCTCTTTCTCCATATTGCTCTCTATTCAGATAAGGTAACAATCTAGTCGCATCACTCGGAGTATTCATATTTACCGGAGTATCCGCATTTGCTCTGATAACGACTGTACCTATGGTTGAGAAAGCAACCGTAACTAGTATTGATGCAACTGTGAATAATTGTAATGTATAATTTCCTTTTTTATGAGCATATCTTAATGTCAAATATCCTAAAGCGCCTAATACCAATACTGTTGGAATCAACCCGGAATGTACCGGCATCCCTAAACTATTGACCATGAATACGTCCATATTTTTCCATAGTGTAGGTATCATTACGATGATCACTTTCTGATAAAACCCGATAGCAATCACACCTGCTACCAAAGCCAATAGTCCTCCTAATAGGCTTCTCTTTTCATATTTTTTATAATAATACAACAATGCTATCGCAGGAAATGTCAACAAACTCAATAAGTGAACTCCTATCGAAAGCCCCGCAGCGAACATACTTAGTACCAACCATCTGTCAGAATCTTTTTCATCTGGAAGGTAGTACCATTTCACAGCTGCCCAATATGTCAAAGCTGTAAACATAGTAGACATTGCATATACTTCACCCTCTACAGCTGAAAACCATATACTTGAAGCAAACGCTGTTGCCAATCCAGTAGTCAATCCAGCAAAAGAAAGCGCTATGTTCTGTCCTTCATCAGTATCACCATCTTTACCTACAAGTCCGATCTTACCGAACATCATAGTGATCCATCCAGCAAAAACCGCGGCCAGTGATGTCGCCATTCCTGACATGATATTTATTGCAAAAGCAATATCCGAAGGTGTATCAGATAATATTGTCGCAAACCATGTAAACATTCTTCCAATAAGGAGAAAAGTAGGAGCACCAGGTGGGTGAACTACTTGAAGTTTGTATGCTCCAAGTATAAATTCTCCACAATCCCAAAGGCTACCAACGCGCTCCGCAGACATGAAAAACACAATAAATGTGATCAAGAATATCGCTATTCCTGTGATATTAAAATACTTTTTCAATGAGGTCATAATCGTTTTATGATTTTCAGCACAAATGTAAGAAAATTAACATGTATTTCTGAGTCCATTTTTTACTTAGGAATGATACATTAATAATGTTCGCTTTTATACACGGGTATTATATTTTTCAACAAGGCAAAAAACGTAGACAATGCAGGGCATTGGCGAGGCTTTTTAACGCTGTAGAAAAATAAAATAACAAGTAGAAAATGTTACTTTATTATTGAATCATTCCTTAGAAAAGCGCTCGATATTCATATCTCTATCTTGCTATATAATTATGTGAAATTACATGTTTCTATTTTCCAAAAACAATACATAATTAATACCTTAAAAATTAAGGAGAGAATTAGACCAGAGATTAACATCTCATTGACTGAGCAAGGGTACCTTGTTAATGAAAATATTTAGGTCAAATTAGTTATTTTAACTACTTTAGAATATAAGAATTCATGCGGATTAAATTAAAGTACAAAATGAGATTGAATAGTTTGCATTAATATGAAGTACAATAATTTGGCTCAATAAATGATATTTTATACATTGAATGATCAAAGCATAAAGGCAAAAGACTATGGGAGAACAACGAGTATCAAAAGTGACAGATCAAAAGCAAATGCAAAAATTTGTAAAATCGCTTCTTAAAGATGTGCAAGCACTTGAGTACATGATAGATAACGATTGGTTTGACACCGGAATAACTCGAATGGGAGCAGAACAAGAAATGGCTCTCGTTCATAAAGACACTTTTAAGCCTAATTGCATAGCAATGGAAGCTTTAGATAAGATGAAAGACTATGATTGGGTAGAAACTGAGCTTGCAAAGTTTAATCTAGAAACCAACCTTACTCCTAGAGAATTAACAAAAGCATGTTTTAGCCAACTCCACAAAGAAAATTCAACAAATCTTGATAAAATTCAAGCTGTACTAGACACCCTCGATACTAATATAGTCCTTACTGGAATACTGCCGACGTTAAGGAAGTTTGACCTCGAAATGGAGAATCTCACACCGAAAAAGAGATACAAAGCACTCATGGAAGCCATCAATGAGCAATTGATTGGCTCAGCATATGAATTGCGACTTACTGGTATTGACGAACTGCTAGTCAAGCATGATTCTCCACTATTGGAAGCATGTAATACGAGTTTTCAGATTCACTTACAAGTCGATCCTGATGATTTTGTACATGTATATAATATAGCTCAAGCTATTACAGCACCTGTAATGGCCATTGCTGCCAATTCTCCAATTGTATTTGGAAGACGACTATGGCATGAATCTAGAATCGCACTCTTCCAACAATCACTTGATACGCGAACAACCCATGATCACATGAGAGAACGTAGTCCAAGGGTTTCTTTTGGAAAGAATTGGCTTCAAGATTCTGTCATGGAGATATACAAAGAAGATATTTCAAGATTCCGAGTATTAATCAGTTCTGATGTAACAGAAGATTCTCTAGAAATGATAAAAAATGGAGAGGTGCCAAAACTAAGGTCACTTCAAGTCCACAACTCCACTGTATACAGATGGAACAGACCTTGTTATGGTATCAGTGATAATGGAAAACCTCACCTAAGAATAGAAAATAGAGTAATCCCCGCTGGACCAACAGTTCTTGATGAAGTAGCAAATGCTTGCTTCTGGTTAGGTCTCACTTTGGGAATGGCTGACGAAATAAAAGACATAAGAGAGTTGATGTCATTTGAAGATGCAAGAGATAACTTTGGCAAAGCTGCTAGATTCGGAATAGATAGCAAGTTTACATGGTTCAATGATAAGAAAGTGACCTGTGTTGACTTGATTATTAATGAACTACTTCCAATAGCTAGAAAAGGGCTCAAAAAGAGAAAAGTAGCTCAAAAAGATATCGATCTTTATCTTGGTATTATACAAGAACGTGCTGAATCACATATGAATGGTGCTAGATGGCAATTAAGATCGTATACAGAATTGATCAAAAAGTCTTCCAGAGATGAAGCGTTAACTGTATTGACATCGGCTATGATCAAAAATCAACAAAGTGGAATTCCTGTGCATAAGTGGGAGATGCCTGACCTTAAAGACTTAGCTGATTATAAGCCATCGCAACTAAAAGTATCAGAATTTATGATGACGGACTTATTTACTGTACAGAAAAATGACATCATAGAATTAGTAGCTGAAATGCTCGACTGGCAAAAGATAAGATATGCTCCTGTGGAAGATATTAAAGGAAATCTTGTAGGTCTCGTTTCCCGTAGATTAATATTAAGAAGTCTAATCAAAAATAAACGAAGCAAAAAGACAAGCACTGTGGAGGATGTCATGCTTAAAAATCCTATTACAATCGATCATAATGATACTATACTCAATGCTATGAAAATGATGAAAGAAAATCAAATTGGTTGCTTGCCTGTAATACAGAACGGAGAATTGGCTGGTGTAATCACAGAGATGGATTTCTTACGTATATCGGGTCGATTGATTCAAAGATTAGAAGAGAAGGAATAGTTGAGTCCACTCCGAAAAGTATCAATTTCTTCAAAATAAATTATTTTGAATGAGATTTGTATTTTTTGAAATTCAGTGATGCCTGAGCATCAGTTAATTGAAATAAATGAAAATATCGCCAAAAGAAACATTTTTAGTGTTGAGGAGTTTTCGGAGTGGACTCATAGTTTAATATGAGTACAAATATTATCCAATTTTATACCTTTGCACGATGTCAGAAAAAATAAGGTTAGAAGATCTATTAAGTTTTTTTCCAGAAGTTGAATTGCCTTTAGAAGTTACCGAGGATTTAGTAATGACTGCTGAGACAGTGAATAAGGTTTTACCCGCTTCTTTAATTGAAGCATACTTCGTCAAATGGGAAAACAGTGAAGAATTTGATGAATTTACGGAGTTTGTTCCAATTCTTAAAGTCGCTGAAACTCCCGAATTTCATGCTGTAATTTACTGGAAAGGAGGATTAATGAGATATGAATACATACTTGTCACAATTGATAAACTGGGAAATCTTATCTCTCGAAAGCCAGTAGCAAGTACGATCTCTGATGGCATAACAGTTAAAAAATCAGTAGCAAGAATAGACGAGGATCTGATAATCCACATCATGGCCGGAGAAAACCTAGTGGATGCTAAATATGATCCTGCAAATAGTCAAGCTTTTAATATGGAGGTCATGCATACTGGGGATATTATTTTTTCATTGGGTGATTAGATTCTTTTAGAATAATTGAAAACAAAAATTGCGGTGAATCCTAAAATCAAAAGTGTAATAAGTGTTATTTTATCATTGATAATTGTATTAGGCGTTTTCGCCTACAAGTTTCTTTCTACCATATTAGCATTTTTTACTACAACCATTGGCCTTCTTTCTATTGTATTGATATTTCTATTCATACCATATTTACTGTATAGAATATTCTTGAATATCTACAGTTAATCGTCCACAATACTTGAAATACAGATGATCACAATAAAAACAGCAACCATTGACGATTTAGATTCAATAGCACCATTGTTTGATGCATACAGAGTTTTTTATCGTAAAGAATCTGATTTGGAAGGTGCGTCAACATTTCTTGAAGAAAGAATTTCAAATAAAGAATCTATAATTTATATAGCATTCTCTGGTAACGAGGCAGTGGGATTTACACAGCTGTACCCTATTTTTTCATCAACTCGAATGAAACGTGTATGGTTACTCAACGATCTATACATAGATGCAAATCATAGAGGTAAAGGCATCTCAAAAATGCTATTGGAGAGATCTAAACAACTTGCGATCGACACTAATGCAGCAGCTGTAATTCTTGAAACTGAAAAGTCAAATGATATAGGTAATCAACTATATCCTTCCACTGGATTTACATTAGAAGATGATGTGAATCACTATTATTGGGAACCATATTAGAAGACAAAACAAGCTTTTACAAAAATTGAAAAGCAATCTAGAAACCTTTGCACTATAAGTTATGTTATATTTGTCTTAGGTAAAATAATAAAGAAAAAAGAATGAATCCTACAGCAACAAAAAGTCCAGTAATGCTCTACACCGAGCAAACTCCTAATCCTGAGACACTAAAGTTTGTAACGAATAGAATGTTATACAAGGGTACAGCTGACTTTCGGACAGCTGACTTAGCAAAAGAATGGTCTCCATTAGCTACTGCATTATTCGAAATGCCATTTGTACAAGGTGTCTATGTTTGTAACAACTTCGTGACAATATCAAAAGAATTCAACTACTTATGGGATGACATCATGCTTAAAACAAAGGCATTCATTAAAGAATACGTAGAAAATGATGGTGTTGTTATCAATGAAGGTTTTGCAGAAGAGATGGCGAAGATCGAAGAGGCAAATGGTGTAAGCTACCAATATACCGGTGATGAAAAAGAATTGGTAAAAAAGATAAAAGCATTGATAGACACGCACGTAAAACCTGCTGTAGAAATGGATGGTGGTAATATAGAATTCAAATCATTTGATAAAGGAGTCGTAACTGTAATCATGCAAGGGGCATGCAGTGGTTGTCCTTCTTCTACTGTAACGCTAAAATCAGGTATCGAAGGTATGCTCAAGCGTATGGTGCCAGAAGTTACAGAAGTAGTATCTGAAATGGGATAATATTCAGATCAAAATAAAATATATAGAGCTCAATAGATTTCGATTTGTTGGGCTCTTTTTGATTTCGAAATAAAACCGCTACCAGGTCCCATTCAAATACAGTTGGCAACCAAGAAGAGTATTAGAGCAATAATTTGACTTTAAATTATTAGGTATTTTATTTATTTGGAGACAAATTTCAATTTTGATACAAGTTTTGAAAATTAGATTCTGAAATGGCACTTTAATAAAAAGTGCTGATTTACAGAGACTTCTGGCTGAAATTTTGTACTTTTTTGAATTAATTTGATTAAAAACACCAAACATGAAAAATAAGCCAACGATTTTCGTTTTGAGCATGTTTTTATGTATGTGTAGTTCCTTATATTCAAAAAACGGTACATCTCCCCCACCAATTAATGATATATGTACAGGAGCAATAGATCTTGGTTTGTTAGACTGTGGTTTCTATGCTCAATATGATGAAGACTTAGAAGCTACACCTGATCCTGAAGCTACTGGGAATTGTATAGACAATACAGAACCAGGACAATGGTATACATTTACTACACCGGATCCTATTCCTTACAATTCAATTTTACTTGCTTCTACTTGGGTAGATGTTGAGGTATTTTCTACAACAACAGATTGTAGCGCGTTAATCTTTGAAGATTGTGGAACGGGACAATTTGCGTTTGAACCAGAAGCTGGAACGAAATATTATTATTTGGCCACAGGAGGTTTTCATATGTCGATACCTTTTGGAGGCTTAAGTACTTGTGATGATCCTCTTGTTAGTTATAGTTCTTGTGATGGTCCCATTCACATCATAAGCTATACTGATTGTGCATGGTCAAGTGATGTTGTCCAGTGCCCAAATGATCACGTAATTTGGTTTGATTATACAGCTGGAAATAGTGGATCAGATGTAATAATAAGCGTAGAGGAATTTTCATTGTCATATGGAAATACGGCAGGTGATATAAGTATTTCAGTTTTTGCAGATGATTGTGCAACATTATTGTATGGTTTTGATGCTGCGGGTTTTGGATATAGGTGTTCTGTATTGGAAACTGGTCAGTCGATAACTTTAGAAGACCTACCCCCTGGTTTTCACGTCAAAATTGCAGTAAGTTCTGGACTTAATGATGCTGGACATTTCGATTTATTTATTGATGCTGTAGATGAAGAACCTGTATCCAATGATTTTTGCGATGATGCAGAAGTAATATTTGAAGGGATTTCTTGGAATTTGTCGAATGTATGTGCTACAGAAGATCTTTCCATAGCTGAGTGCCCTCCGCAAAGTGAAGCGACAGTTTGGTTCGAATATGATCCTGGAACTGTTCCTCAGGATATAGAAATTACTCTTTACTCCACAGGAATTACATCACCTGCAATAGCAGTATACGATAATTGTTGGGGTAGTCTTGTGGAATCAGTTTGTGGTACTTCAATAGAATTTTTTTGTATCGATTATCCAATCTTTATACAAATAGGAAGTAGTGATGAAGATGTAGGAACTTTCAATTTAGAAATTGAAAGCAATCCAAGCATTTCCTCCTTAGATCCTGAAATAACAGGAAGTCCAATCTGTAGTAATTCAGAAGCTGGTATCTTTATCTCAATACCGAGTGGGGAGATTGTCAATATATTAGTAGAAATATCAACAGCGAGTTCAGGATTAATTACTGGGATGAACAATCAATTATTTACTGGTGTGAATTCCGCTATGATAAAGGATTCTTTAATCAACTCGTCAACCGAGCCTGAAGAAGCGATTTATACGATAACCATAGAGTCTTTTGGAAATGTTTGTCCGACTGATCCAGTTGAGTTTTCAATTTTAGTTTACCCAGAATTCAAAATTAATGAAGTCTCTGTTGAGGGATGTGCCCCCTATTTGTTAGAGTTAGATGCCTTTGATATTATTGAAGGAGGAACAGAGCCCTATTTGGGGATTTTATGGTTTTGGAGTTCCTCAAACTTAGTTGGTACTACAAATGTTTTGTCCCTAGAACTAGTAGAGTCGGGTCAAATTACTTTGAAAATTGTTGATTATGTCGGATGTCGAGAGGAAGTAAAAATAGATGTAGATATTACTATTCCAATTGATCCTACGTTTGATTTTGATTTGACGTATTGTCGCACTAGTCAAGATACAATAGGTTTCCCTATGACTTCATTAGAAGGAATTGAAGGGGCATGGAGTCCTTCATCTTTTGATTTAGAATTAAATACAGAAGATGCCTTTTATGACATATTATTTACTCCCAATGAAGAATATTGCAGCAATCCTGTTATCGATTCGATACAAATCTATTCAGGTGATGTTCCAGAATTTGAGCTTCCTGATATTTTGTGTGAGGGAGAGGAGTCATATATCTTTCCTACATTAGACCAGAATGGAATTCAAGGTACTTGGGATGTACCATCTTTAGACTTATCAAATTTTGAAGGTGTATTTGCAAATACTTTTTCACACAATTATCAGGGTTGTATGGCATCATTTGAGTATGAATTCATAGTTGAACCAAAAATAGTTTTGAATTTTGGACAGCCAGATTCACTCTGTAGATTTGATGAGCCTTATGTTTTAAGCATTATAAGTGATGAAGGATATGAAGGTAGTTGGGATGTCCCCATAATAGAACCAAGTTTGGTTTTGGGAAATACTTTTACTAGCACTTGGACACCTAATGCTTTACAGTCTCTTTGCCTAAAAGACACTTCAATTACTATTCAAATAGTAGATGCCAAAATACCAGAATTTATTCTTCCTGATGAATTATGTACATTAGACTCAACATTTACATTTCCTACAATAGATAATTATTCTATTAGTGGGACATGGAGCATACCTTCGATTAATCCCGCTGCATTGACGGGCAGTATTCAATCTATCTTCACTTCTGATGAATATTGTATAGAAATGTTTACTTGGCAAATTCAAATCATAGACCCACTTATTCCGGAGTTTAATATTGACACTTCGATATGCTCACATGATCCAGTCTTTGATCTACCTTTGGTTTCGGATAATGGAATTACCGGTACTTGGTCAGTTCCAACAATAGACC
Source organism: uncultured Saprospirales bacterium (assembly GCA_913061325.1). Lineage (GTDB taxonomy): Bacteria > Bacteroidota > Bacteroidia > Chitinophagales > Saprospiraceae > CAJXUU01. The sequence continues at coordinate 32,160 of CAJXUU010000008.1, forward strand.
CTTTGTTGATTGCAGGAGAAGAAGTTGTAATAGTATTCCAAGGTGATCTTTTAGGTCCTTGTGTCAAAGAAATAGAATTAATTATTCATGTAGAAGAAGCACAGGATGTAATTTTCGAATTGCCCGATATGGTATGCTGGAAAGATGAAGAAATAGTGTTGCCTATTTTATCATCAAATGGAATAGAAGGCAATTGGAATCCTCCTATTTTAGCTATTCAAGCCAATATCGGAAACACAATTAGCAGCATTTTTACTCCATTAGATAGCTATTGTTCGAATGGAACTGAACAAAACATTGAAATTTTATTACCATATGAAGTAGAAGTTATAGAGATGGATCCGAGCGACTGTGCTATTGAAGATGGTAGTATATTTATCGATGTAATTCAAGGCAGTAATTTAGAGTATAGTATTGACGGTGGAACCAACTGGCAAAGTTCTACTATGTTTAATTTCCTTAGTCCAGGCGCATACACAATCTTGGTGCGATCCATTGACTTAATAGCATGTCAACTTTCTATTGAAGCATCTCTATCTTCTAGCGATGGACCTGTTATTAATGAAGTATCAAGCTTTGACATAAGTAGTTGTGTTGTAGATAATGGTAGTGTTACTATAGAAGCGGAAGGCAATAATTTGGAGTATAGTATAGACGGAGGTAATACCTGGCAAGAGTCGAATGAATTTGATAATCTACCGGCTGGCGATTATATAATCAGTATTCACGAAGCGATGAGTGATTGTATAGAGGAGGTAGAAGCATCGATTACTGATTTTCTTCAAACGGAGATAATAAATGTGACTACTCAAGACATATCGGATTGTAGTGTCAATGATGGTCTAATTGATATAGTAGCACAAGGTGAGGCATTAGAATACTCAATTGATAATGGAGTAAATTGGTTTACGCAAAGCACCTTCAATAATTTGGCAGATGGTGAATATATTATTATTGTACAATCCACACAAGGCGAAGATTGTGATGATACTTTAGCAGTACAACTGACGGCTCCAGATTTTCCAAGTATCCTAAACGTAAATATTGAAAATCCTACATTATGCTTTCCCTCAAAAGGAAGAATAGAGATAGATGCACAAGGAAATAATTTAGAATATAGTATTGATGGAAGTCTCACATGGCAAAATAGTAATATATTTTCTGAATTAGAATCAGACACATACACCTTGATTGTCAGAGATAGTTTAAGAATAAACTGTTTTGATGAGATTTTGATTGAAGTCATGTTAGAGGATGAAAGTTTACCAGAATCTACCATTGTCATCATCCCTCCTACTGAGTGTGAAGCAACCGATGGAGCAATAGACCTAACAAATAGTTTGGAAGGTATAGAATACAGCAAAGATGATGGCATGTCATGGCAAACAACTAATATATTTGATAATCTATCATCTGGAATGTATACCGTAATTATAAGAAAGATTTTGCTTCCTGAATGCTATGTAATACAGTCAATTGAGATGCCAACAACAGACTGTCCATGTAGTGACCTTTCCCTTGAATTTGAGATAACTAATATTTTATGCACAGGAGAAGACTCTGCTAGAGTAGAATTGATTTCAATACTAGGTATGACAAATCCAACGGTAGATATTCAATGGCAAACTGGTGCTAAAGAAATGATTATAGAAGGAGTTGGAGAGGGGTGGCAGATAATTACTATTTCTTATGATGATGATTGTATATGGATTGATTCATTATGGGTGGAATTGGTTGAACCTATCCAATATGAATGGTATACAGAAAATCTTGATTGTCCAGAAAGTGAAAATGGAACTATAGAAATTGTAAATGTTTCGGGAGGTAATGGGTTATATGAATATTCAATGGATGGTTCAACTTACCAATTAGAAAATATATTTAAAGATCTAGAAGAAGGTGAATATGGATTATTTGTAAGAGATGATGATGACTGTGTAACACAAAACGAGGTGGAAGTCTTTTCAAATCCAATAATAGAAATCCACCTGCCAGAAATTGAAAATATTATAGTGGGAGATAAAATCTTTTTAGACCCTGGAGTAAATCCAATGCAAATTGATTCTTTTGTTTGGACTCCGCTAAATGGAATATTAAATCCAAATAAATTAGTAATAGAAGTTGCCCCAAAAGAAACAACGATCTACACATTAGATATATACTATGGAGAATGTCTTGAAAGTAGAGAAATCACAATAGAAGTTTCTGAGAAAGAAGAAATTTATTTAGGTAATGTGTTTTCTCCAAATGGAGATAGCATCAATGATGTCTTATATATCCAAGGGAAGTCAAACTCAACTATAGTGGTTAAAGATTTTAGTGTTTATGATAGATGGGGCAATATGGTATTTATTAAGCCACAACCTGAATTTAACAATAAAACAGATGGTTGGGATGGTAAATTTCAAGGAGAATTGGCAATGTCAGGAGTATTTGCTTATTTGATAAATTATATCCAAGATGGACAGTCTCAAGTAAAATACGGTACTATCACCTTGCTTTATTAGTGTATAAGCAATTCTGTATTCTCAAATAAAAACACTATTACCTTCCATCACCGATCCATGTTCATACTTAAATCATGAACAATCCTTAGCAGATAATAATATTTATAAAAAACCTAGAGAAAATCAATCCTCTAGGCTGTATATATTTTACTTGCTAAAATTTAGCATTTGAAATCTTCTTATACCATTTCTGTCTGGACTTTTCACATATATTCATGATGATTACTCTAATTTCATCGTTAGAAATACTCGCCTTAGGAATGATACATTAATAAAGTACGTTTTTATGTGCAGATATTTTTTCATTCTCCAAGGCAAAAAACGTAGGCAATGCAGAGCATAGGCGAGGCTTTTTAACGCAGAAGAAGGGAAAAAGAGCAAGCAGAAGAATGTAACTTTATTATTGTTTCATTCCTTAGATATTTTTTTCTAAGTAAATCGTATAAGGTATAACTTTATTTAATATCTCCGAAACTTATTGTAAAATAAATTATATGAAGTATCCCAATATTTATATTATTTCTTATTCCAAAAATTGTAAAAATTACTAAAAAAGAGTCTCAGCCACTTTGCAACTCCAATTAGTTGTAAAAGTAAATTCTTTAGAATTCCTCACGTCCTTTTTGTTTAAGGATGTGTCACACTATTGTAATTCACTATTTTTACTTATATTACTTGAAATATATTATTATTAACCCCTCATTTTTTTTTAGTTATGATCAAAAAATTAACTTCTTCCAACTTGAAAACCACTATTGGATTGGCAACCACCGCATTTTTATTAATGAATAATAAACTGTGTCCAATGTAGGTAAGTTGATCTATTAAAATATCAAAGAGCATTATTAACTATAGAATTCGGTAAAATGAATGAGTAAATAAGATATGTCGTTTTGCAATAAGAGTGAAACGACCATTTTCTTGATACGTAAACTTATGAAAATTATACTGGAAGCAACAATTGAAATTTCTTTGGAAAAGACTAACATTTATTTATCTACCACCCCAATGAAAACTGTTAAGATCTCTACTCAATAACAATAAGCTTGATTGCTTTTGCACATCCTGGCTTATATGATAGTTCAGCATCAAATTAATAAGGCATCATTCCACCAATAGGATCAAGTTTGACCAGGAATAGGTCGAAACAGAAGCAGACTTTTTAATAATTTTTTTGATCTTACGATCAAACCCTAAATATTTAACCATGAAAAAATATCTCACATTTTTTACATTTTTAGTCATAGCATTTTTCATGTTTCAATTTGCTCAGAAACCCAAAGGAATTGCTCTTACTTATGTACCTCTGGGTCCACTTTCAGCTGGTCAGACGGCAGATCCAAATATAAATTATTCGGTAACTGAGAAAGGGGCCGATTATCAAGCACCTCATAATATACGGGTCAAGAAACCTTATAAAGAGATAATTCCAACACTGTCACCAGACGTTCCAGTAGTATTAAAGCCACACTCTCGGCTGGTTCTTACCGATGTTGAGGATAGAACTTTCTTTGACTATTTCGCATGGCAGACCTTTGTTGGCTTAGTTTGGCCTGTGGATAGCCAAGCAAGAGGGGTTGCCGATCAAAGTGTGACTCCAGAAACTTTCAAAACTTTTAATACTACAAATTCCGAAAATGCCAATCGGGTAGCAGTAGTTTGGGAATCTTTCCGAACATTTGATGTGGTTTTACCCAATAACGAATCTGCTTTGACCGTACAGCCACCCGCATGGGATGATGAGGCTTATAAGCGACCATTTAATCTTGACCTTACATCCAAAGGCCATAGCCCAGACGCCTTGAACGAAGCTTTCTCAGCGCCATTAATAGATCAAAATAGACAATATGTGCGGTATAATCTTCAGCTCAATGAAGTGATGTATGAATTCCTTCGACAAAACAAATGGTATTTAAAAGAGAACTTGCCAAAATCACCAACACAGGCTACGTTGCCTCCTTTACCAGTTATAGCTCCCGCGAATTTACAAATTGATAGTGTGCAGCAGCCACAAACCAACACTGTTATCAGACAACCTATCAATGGGAATTCAATTGAAATTAAATCTTCTTGGCGTATAATGATCACTGAACCAGATAAAAACAAACCATGGCGAATAGTAGACGATTTGTCAAGGTATTTCATATCAACAGCAAATATAACAGATGCCACGACTGGAGATACAATTAAAGACCAAAAAGTAGGACTAGTCGGGCTACATATCGTTGTGAAAACACCCCAATTTACTCAGGGAATCTGGTCAAGTTTTGAACATGTGGATAATGTGAAAGCTCCAGATGGAATACGGCCTTCATTCAACAATGGGAATGGAGTTTTTTATCCTCAAGGCTTTGATACAATTCCTCCTAAATTTTCTGACGGCGTTAACGCGCCACCTGAAGAGAAAAGAACGCCTGTTGAAGTAAGTAGAATCTATAAAATACCAACTACTCCTGTAGGAAAGGCAATCCCTAATTTGCCCTATGGCCTGTCGACAGTTGGTCTTAACAAATCATACCAAAAATTATTTAAAGGAACAGTATGGGAGAATTACCAATTGGTGATCACCCAATGGCCTACAGATCCAACCACTTTTTATGCAAAGCCTTTTTTGTATCCCCGTGGAACACCAGATTCTTTACAACCACAACCAGTTCTAGATGCTTATGCTAGAGCGGAGGCAAATGCCGAGAGAGCCTACCCACGTTGGGCGGGACTTCCTATTCCCCAAACGGGTGCATTGAATACCACTATGGAAACCTATTTTCAAAATCCAAGTGCCAAGCCCCAAATGCCGCTTGAAAACTCCAGCTGTATGGGCTGTCATTATGGAGCATCCGATACGGACTTTAGTTGGGCCCTGAAGCTTAGGACTTATCCACAACATTACAATCAAGGAAGGATCAATAAATTGGATAGCAAACGACTTGAGAAACCAGCCAATACTATCGAAGAACATTGAAACATTTATATAAGGTAGTGCTCTCAAAATTAACTTGTGTTCTTGAAGGAAACTAAACGCATATTTATAGAAAAAAGTAGTAGCAAAATATGGCTGTGTTGAGGAGCAACCTTTTTATAATGCTCTTGATCCTTATAATCTAGAAGAAAGCAATCAATATTATTGGTTGCTTTCTTATTTTATAGAAACTCATGAAATGGATTTATATTAAAGACGCCAGCATCGATCCATTGTTTTTTCCAGACGGGCCAGAATGTTTTTAATTGGCTTGGTTCAATAGCATTTTGAGTTATGAGTTGATGTTTAGCCCGGGAAATGGTATAGCCTGATATAAGGTGCTGGAGAAAGAGAAACTGCCCATAGTTTAGGTCGTGTATAAATAATTTGTAATTGTGTCGCAATACAGCACAAAAGCTTTGTTCTGGCAATGGCAATTCTGGTTCCCGTTTATTTACAAAAGAAGAATAATACCATCTAACAGGAAATTGGAAATCAAATGTATAAAACAACGAAATGAGTTGCAACGCTTCTTCATGAGTAGATTCAGTTGCTAAAGAATAGTTTTCCTCTCCTTTTTCTTCAAATATGATATTTATGGCATATTCAAACTGGGTGTGTTCGATCATGAAATCAGGCCAATCCTCTTTTACTGTTTCGTTTTTATCAGGTCTTGTAGCTTCCAGAAAAGCAGCAAAATTCTCTCCCAAAGAAATCAAATTGTAACTGGTGGAAGGATGTTGTTGTAGATATTCATCCGCAAAAGCTCGAAAGAGATTTTCTCCCAAAGCATATTCTAGGGCACTGAATTGTTTAGCCATACAATCTCGCAGTCTGGCGACATAACTCTTTTAGTATATTGCCAAATGCTCTTTCGCACTTAATCTTTTTGAGGATTTGATTACTGTTTCCAGGTTGCAATCTTCTGATTCTGAAGGAAGTGATTGCTCTGGAAATTGTTGTGATTTCGTATGTGGATCCAGTAGCAATTGCTGCATCCATTTTTGAACTGTTGCTAGGGGTATATTTCGTTTTTCTGCCATTGTTATTCTGATAGATCATTTGCTACCTCGGCCACAATGAAATTAATGGGATTGGAGACCGCTATTTCCGATTCAGTTGATGGTGGTTCCATCGGTATGTAATCTACAACTTCTCCCGACATGAAGTTTTTAGCTTTTAGCATTTCTTCATGGTAAACCTCAAAAGTTGGAATATCACCATCCCATTCAAGTAGGCTAGACACTCCTCCAGTCTTTTGCCAGGCAATTCGAAACAAGTCCCAAACATGATCAGTTACCTTTCGATCGTGGGTGTCGATTATATAATCACCACAATGTTGATGTCCAGCTAAATGCATTTGTACAACTCTGTTATGAGGAATGTTTTCTATATATTCGATGAGATCAAAATCATTATTAAAAGTGGAAACGTATACATTATTGACATCCAACAAAAGACCACAATTTGTTTCTTCAGCCATGTGGCGCAGAAATTCCCATTCTGGCATCGTAGACTGCTGGAATGAGAGATAAGTACTGGGGTTTTCTAGGATTAAAGTCCTTTCCAAAAAGTCTTGTACTACACGAATTCGCTCACAAACATCTTTTAATGATTCTTCATTTAAAGGAACTGGTAACTAGTCATGCGAATTCATTGTCAGCACACCAGTCCAGCAAAGATGATCGCTCACCCATTGAGGTTTAACTTCAAGTGCAAGGGCTTTCAACTTTTTCAAATAGGTGAAGTCCAACGGGTCAGTACTGCCAATCGATAAAGATACTCCATGCATAACTACTGGATATTGCTCAGCGACTTGTCGAAGTATATGTCTGGGACGGCCATAGGAATCCATAAAGTTTTCGGAAATCACCTCAAGCCAATCTACCTCTGGTCGATTTTCTAAGATGTGATTGAAGTGTTGGCTGCGGAGTCCAAGACCTAATCCTAAATCGGGAAGGTTTAGCATAATAATTAATCACAGTTTTATCAATGTCTTAGCCAGTTATTCAGCGTTTTCTTTACAAAATTTTGTCCGCCTGGCTTTTTTATCTATTTCATTAGCGGTATATCCAAAAGCGTAAGAACAATAACTTTCACCGGCTTGTCCACAAGATTGTCGGGCTCTCTGTGCTGCAGCAAATTCTGTAGTAGGTCCATATTCCTGTCCTTCAGGAGGAGACCCCCTCGTTCGCCTTGATTTTTCCATGCGTGTTTCAAAGAGTTTTCTTGCTAGTTGCCACACACTGGTTCCTTTGCTAGGCTCTTGTGTGATGAAACGGGATGCCAGTATAGGCGTTCCACAACTTCCCTGGAATGAGCATAAGTTTTGCCCTGGAGTTAAAAATTCCTGTGTATTGCCAAATAAGCCACAACCACTCTGACCTTTACAATCGTTGAGTGTATGACAGGGATGTCGGTTGGTGGCACAATCACCCGTGCCTGCACATTCATTATTTCCGGACCAGCCGTGGCCTTTGCAGGCATTCAGTCCCATACAGGCATGTAATTCTAATACTGGCCCCTGAGGTATTGTTGTTACTTGTGTTGCTTCATCTGTTACTTTGGACATTTGTATAATTTTTTAAGGGGTTTATAATGGTATTTTGGAGACATCATGGTCAAGGCCAACACCATCTTTAAAAGGTAATGGTATGGGGCGACCCTTAACAATTTTAAGCTTTTCACCAGGAGAGTGGCCTTCCCCTTGGTCTATAATTTCCTGCATGGCGGCATTTGCAGTTTCATTATCCTTTACTTCTATCAAACCACCACTGTCATCGGCGTTGGGAAATTGAGGTTTGTGTTCTTTATCGTAGTAAACCGTGTTTATGGAATTTTGAGAATAATAGGGTTGGGTGGGTATCAGTTGAGGAAAACTTTTTCTGGAATTCCAATCGATATTATTTTCATTCACATAATTCATGAGGTTTACGTAAAAATCCCCAATGGTTGGAGAGTCTTGAAATCTATTTGGACTTTCTATTTCGAGGAAATCAATTAATGCATCAACTGATAATGGGGCCCGATTGATTGCAAATTCATTGTCATCTCCAAAAAGAGTTGCAGGATAAGTAAGTGCTTTGCCAACGCCCATTAGATCAGGATGACCAACACTTGCCTGATATACATTGGACGAAAGTGCCAAATGTAGCATTTCTTCAATCACAACAGACATAATAATCCCGGCAGCTTTATTGGCATATAATAAGACATCCATTGTTAATTCTTTGGCCAGATCTTCATCTTTTACTTGCCCGCAAATTTTTTAAAAGAGTGTGCCCTGATCCTGCGCCCGGTTGATGGAGTAATAGGTAGAGAGATAACATGGAATGGTCGTTAATTCTATGGCAATGGCATGATTCATTGCTTTAGGGAATGTCTTTTGATCCAAAGGACATTCTTCAAGTCTATGTTTCATAGGGTTGGTTTTTTTGAAGAATAGGGTTTATTATTGTATCAAGTTAGTGTTTCTAATTAATAAAACAAATTATTTTGGTGTTGAATTATTTATCCTTTAGCCAATTATCTACTTAGCAAAGTATAGTTTTTTGGGGCCTTTCTATAGCTCCTATCAGATGCTTTATGTATTATTAGTTTACTACTAAAACGTAAATTTTATGCGAAGTCTATTTCTTATCATATTCTCATTGCTCTTTACTATTCATATTGTGAAATCTCAGGATTTAACATTGGATTTAAGCACAAAAAAACATGGAGTTGTCTGGAGCGCTGGAATATTTAAATCTTGGTTAAATGATGAATATGTAGGCTTTAATAAAGTTGGCAATCATATTACTCCCATTTTTAGCGAAAAATATAAGATGGGCTTTGCCATACAATCTCATTATATGTACAAACCTCTGTCTTGGCTGGGTTTGGGCATTCATTTAGGGCTTGGTCTTGATGTGAATAGTTATATAACAGCACCTGTGCTATTATTTGGAGGTAGTATGTCATTTGGAAACAACCATCAGTTTATTATTTATTTTGGTTTGGCAGATGGCAAGAAACGGAAGATTCCAGGTGTGATTCGGGATCAGATTTTGAATATTTCATATACAGAGATTCCGATTATTTATGATAATACAGAATTGAATTCTGGATTTTATTTGGGAATAGGGTATAGGATATTTTGAGATTAAAGAGCAAAGGAAGAGCTCGTTTCAACTATATCAGGATCGAATAAAATTAACTAAAAAGATATCGTTCTATTGCCAAAATTTTGAGATGAATTGATTTGTTTCCGATAAGTAATTATTGATGAATTTTTCTTAAGTTGATTTCGAAACTAGTTGAAAAAATTTGGATGAAGTTACAAACCCCGAAAATCATAAATCAATCCTTATTAAATCTTTTGACAAAAAATAATTTGTTAACTGGTATAAGAATTTTCTTTTTGAAATTTTCACCATACATAGATAGAATATATGGAGTAAAATTTTCATTGAAACTAATATCTTGTTTATTGATAATAAAAATATGGCTACATGCTATTTTTTAGAATTATCGATAATTGATTTAATGATAAAACTGATGAAAGCATAACAAATAATATATATATAGTAACCATATTTTTTAGATTAAAACACTATTAATAAAACGATATTATTGAGTAATCAAAACATTAATGACGAAACCATTGTTATTAATTTTATAAACTAAAAAGAATGTTAAAAAAATTCACTACCGCAGACAAATTCCTAATGGTTGCTGCCTTGTTATCGCTGATCTTTTCTGAAATACTTTACTTTCAAGGAGAAAAAGTTTCAGCAACTTTTATTGGCCTTTGGGTTCCTTCAATATTGGCCTTTGGGATTTATCTTAAACTAATTAATAACAGTTAAAATGATTGATATAATTCCATACTTTGCAGGGCTAATAACTCTTCTTTTTGGTTTCGGGTTTGCGTATGCCATTAGAGAAGGAAATAACAAATACAAGAAATAATATTTTTTATTTGTTTACGATAGTGTTTATTATTATTAATCAGATTGTCGTTTTAGCAATTATAGTTTATGATATTATTGTCCTTTGGATATCATTATGCTGTTTGATAATTAAAAATTAAAACAAGCACAATAAAAAATCTATAGTACAATAAGTCTCCTCTTATATCAAGATACATTCCATGTTGTGATTTTTGTTGTAAACAAGAAATGAAAAAGACTATTAATTATTTCTTGTTTGTAATATTTGGATTTTTACAGTATTAATTAATTTTAAAAGATTAGTTATCAAATTTTTAAAGAAAAAAATTTAATTTAATATGTTCACCCACATGCTAACAATAAATTTATTCTTAAGCTATTTAATCCTTAGTAATATGATTCTTTTTGATTTTAACAAAGACAGTGATCTCAGCAACTGGAAGATTGTAGATGATGTCGTTATGGGGGGAAGATCTGATGGTCATTTTGGAATAAATGAAGAGGGGCATGCTGTTTTTAAAGGAAGAGTATCTCTAGAAAATAATGGCGGATTTTCGTCTGTTCGATATTTCTTCGACAAGACACAAATTGATAGCTATTCTAAAATAAATATACGCTTAAAAGGAGATGGTAAACAATTTCAGTTTAGGGTGAAATCAAATAAATACGATCGTCATTCTTATATCTATTATTTTGAAACTTCAGGAGATTGGCAAACAGTTTCTGTTCCAATGGCTGAAATGGCGCCAGAGTTTCGAGGTGGAAAATTAGATATACCTAATTATACTGGGAAGGTTTTGGAAGAGGTCGCTATACTTATTTCTAATAAAAAATCAGAAACCTTTAGTTTGGAAATTGATAAAATTACTTTAGAATAACTAAACAGATTATTATAATCTAATTTATGAAAAACTACTTAATTATTGGTGGTTCATCCGGAATAGGAAAATCGCTTACCCAAATACTTGTAGATTCAGGACATCAGGTATTTGCAACATATAATAAGAATAAACCAGAATTTTCAATAACAAATATTCACAATACCTATCTCAATGTTCTAGATGAAGAGATGGAATTGGATTATTTGCCAGACCAGTTACATGGTGTGGTTTCTGTCTCTTATACACATCTCCGAGCCCACGAGACAGGCAGAAAT
>CAJXUU010000009.1 GCA_913061325.1 uncultured Saprospirales bacterium
TCATTGCGTTTTTTGCCTTGACTCGCTTTGAAGAATTCTAAATTATATTCCGACATTCCAAAACGTAAATGGCATTAGACCAATTCTGTTTTAGAATGTAGCATCATTTATTCTATCCTATCATTTAGTTTCTTGGTTTCCAACCTTCAAGTTCATAATAATATCATATCTGTTTGGATATGTCTCTTTTGATTAATATATGGGACAATTGTTTATCTGTCTTCTGCAATAAACCGTGAATTTTAGACAGAAATTGTATGAAAGACATTATCTGTGACCATCAAAAAGCAAACCGTAAACCAGCACGATATCCAATCCAGCTGCGCCAGACATTTTTATTCATTTCATAAGAAGTATCTACCAGATATTCATCTCTAAGTGATTCGAAATCCGCATCAGCTAGTAAATTCCTATCCAATATGTAAGCATTATACGTGGCGCCTCCTGCGAGCGAGAAGTGCTTGGATAATTGGAATTCTAGTCCGATGGATCCTTTAAGGTTCAATGAAAGGTCATTTGTATATTTTCTTTTTGTGATGTGGTTGGCTGTAGCATCTATTTCAATTGCAAATGATTTACTTATAGGATATCTGCTTCCGAACCCCATTCCGAAGGTGTAAAATGAAGAGTCTGAATCAAAAACATCCGTTTGCATTCCTGCACTAAGTATTGTGTAGAATTTATTAACTCCTGTCCGGAATTCAATGTTAATAGGAAATAATTCATCTGTATTTACACCAATTCTTTTGTATCCATTTTTGATGAAATTAAAAATTCCAATAGGAATTCCCGATAGAGAATCTGCCACATTAATAATGCCTATTTGACTTCCTTTGACAATGTGTCCAACATTGACCAATCCTGATACCTGAGCGCCAGATATGGTGTCGGCATAATTGTATAAACCAGATAATTGTAGACCTTCACAATTTTTAGCATGATTTCCTATTCCTGCCATTTGCATTCCAGATATTGTATCTGCAATATTCCATATACCAGACACCTGCATTCCTTTGGCATCATCTGTGATATTATATATCCCAGCCATTTGTAGTCCAATAACATCTCCAATAACATGATTATTAATACCTGCAAATTGTGCTCCGGTGATATTTTTTAAATTAACATTTGTGATACCTGCCATCTGAACGCCTTCTAAGTCCCCGCCTACTTTATTGAAAATGCTCGCTGCCTGATATCCAGTCACATTATTCCCTACGTAGTTGCTCAAGCCAGCTAATTGCAATCCTTCTACATCATCTCTATTAATTCCAGAGAATAGTGAGAATTCAGCTCCTTTTATGCCTCGATTGTAACCAATGAAGTTGATAGCCAAATTAAATTTGATATTTCCACTCAGGTTTCCATAAGTAGCAAGTCCAGGGTAGAGAGAAAAAGATACTGGTTTTCTTATTGAGTCTGTAATGTTATCCTGGTTCGCTTGTAATGAAGTATTGATCTGGTACATAGTAGCGATACCTATGTGAGGTGCGTTCAATCTCTTTGTATCGATAGAGTCTCGGTGTAGTTGTATCGAAATAGATTGTATGGCATTTAACGCTATTTCTAAATCATTGGAAGAGGAGTGATTGGACTCAAAGGTTGTAGATTGATAATCTTTTTTTCTAAGCTCTAATAGAGAGTTTTCATCTTTGTTTAAGGTGATTTTGAAAGCTCCCGTTTCATCTGTTAAAGAACTAGCTCCAGCTGATGTATAAATACTCACTTTGGAAATGCCATCTTGTGTTTCAGCATCAATAACATAACCCGAAAGGATAGTTTTTGAAGCCTTTACAAGTTCATCAGAAGATACTTTTTGCTCAGTGATAATGACGTAATTTCCTCTTAATTTGTAATCAAATTTTTTCCTGAATACTCCATTCAGCACATTTCTCACAGTTTCTTTTTCGGCGGATACATTCACTCGGTTGTTACTTTTTATAAGCTTTGGATTATAGGAAAATTTGATTCTTGCTTGTTCTCCAATATTTTTTAATAGCTCTGATATAGTAACATTGGTAGCTTCTATCGTTACTTTTTGATTGAGATCATTTTCAGTTTGCCCTGATAATGAGGCAGACCCTATTATGATTAATAGGGCTAGTAATAGCTGTTGATATATGATTTTCATTTGTTTTTCTTTCTAATTAATTTGATGGGGTAGAGCTTTTATGTAAACCTCTTGTTGTGCATGATGACATGACCTTATCTCATGATAAATGCACTATGACTAGTTGCATCCATTTCCATTGATTACTAGCGTGTTATTTCTACTTTCGATAGTTACAGCTAAAGTCTCTTCTATGATTTCCTTTACGATTGAGTATGGAGCTTTTGTGAAGTCAACAGTGATATTACACTGTCGAATATTTTCATTTTCTAAGTCTATATTTTTTCGAAAAGAATATGCAAGATGGTCTATTACATCACCAAAAGTAGCATCATTAAACACAATACTGAGAAATTGATTTTTAGTATCTATTGATCTTTTGAAAAATTGATTTTTTGATTTTATATACATCCCTTCTTCACCGTGTTCTAACATGATGCCTTTGTCTTTTGAAGTGTAAAATTGTACTATGCCTTCTGTCACTTTTACAAAAATGGTATCGCTGGATGGTTGTGCAATTATATCGAATACTGTACCGAGATCTTTGACAATAATATCATCCATATGCACAGTAAATGGATGTGCATCATCGTGAATCACATCAAAATTTGCTGAGCCCGAAAAACTGAATGATCGATCTCCGTCACCATGTTTGCTCATCGCACTATTGGCTGAAAGACGCACTATAGAACCATCTTTCAGTTGATAATCAATTGGAGAATGATTTGTAGCATAGTGTTCGGCATCATTTGTGTCCGTCTGTGTTAAACTTGGCAACAATAATTGCCATACTGTACCAATGATTAGAAGAAACGAAGCCGCATATCCAAGATATGACCATAGTTTTATCTTTTGTGGAGCTTGGTTTTTTCTTTCTTTTTTATGGATTTTTTGAGTGACACTTTTCCAGGCATTATCTATATCTATTTTATGATATTGCATGCCTGTATACCAACCATTGACCTGAATTAAGTGCTGATAATATGTTTCATTTTCACTACTTGATTGCCTCCAGGATGCAAGAGCTTCGATTTCTGCTGAAGTGGCTACATTGTCCATTTGTTTCCCAATGACCTCTTCAATATTTTCGTTTGTAAGAATTATTTTATTCATAATGTTAAATATTTGAGGTAGAAAAAATGAGTGCTATTATTTGCAAATACTCAGAGAGATGATTTCGTAAATACTTCAAAGCAATAGAGATTTGATTCTCGACAGTTTTGATCTTTATCTCCATTTTGACAGCTATTTCTTTATGCTTCAGACCTTCAAGTCTACTCATCTGAAATATTTTTTTGCATTTAGGAGGCAATGATTCTAGACCTTCGAAAAGTTTTTCGTTAAGCTCATTGAGGTGAATATTATCATCCGTTTTGGACGAATCTATATTTGAGAATTGATGCTGTGAATGATGGTTGATTCTTCTTTGATTTCCCCTTATTACATTAATACCACGATTTTTTACAGCTTGATAGATATACGGTTTGAAAGAAATACTGATATCTATAGTAGATCTCTTTTCCCAAATATTCACAAATGTTTCTTGGACCAGTTCTTCAGCATCTGGCATGTTGCCCACATACTGATATGCATAATGGGAAAGTCGCAAGTAATACTTTTTAAATAACTGTTCAAAGGCATTTTTATCTCCTTCTTTTGTGTTTTTTACTAAAGATTTATCAGTGACCATATTAGCAAAAATACTAGTTATAGATGCAACTGTCTTTATTTTTTTTGCTTTTAGCGGTATTGCATTCATATTTCTAAAATTCTATTTTATAACTAATAACTGGTAGCAACCCAACTTGTGTAGATTGTTCTATTAACTGAGTTGATTCATTGAATACGTCCGAGCCATAATTTTTTCTGTTCATAATATTTTGAATATCAAATATTAATGATGTTGTCATCTTCTTGTAGTTTCTCTTAAATGCTACTTTGAAATCTACTCTGAAATAATTTGGATTTTGTTCTATGAAAGGAACAGTATTATCATAGACGGTTTCTTTTTGAATGATTGATTGTTCCAAATCGATAGGACTCTGTCGTAATCCTCCAGTATATATTGATTTAAAGTGGATGCCCATCGTTCTTTTTTTCTTCTTTGACAGTGTAAATATTTTACCTCCAGTAATGCTACTTGCATATCCGGCATTGAATTTTGAGTTGTACCAGTTGCCATCTGTACCTTTATATTTTGCACTATAGGCTGACCCTGTGACATTGAAATAATAACCCTTGTTTAGGAATTTCTCTACTGTCAGTTCTGCTCCATAATTTCTACCTTTTCCTTTGTTTTCTAGTATCTGGTCAATCGTTCCATCAGAATTATTGATAAGGGATATATTTTCTGAGGGTATCAGCCCTTGTGGAATATTGAATAGAGATTGGTAGTATGTTTCCATTTTAATATTCAAAAATGGATTTACCTTTACATTGTATCCAAGGACTAAGTGGTGGGCCTTGTTATTCGATAAATTACGATTTGGCAACGGAGATTCTGAACCAGATTGAGACTCCACGAAGTAGATGCCAAGAGGTAATGTCTGACTATGTAAACCATATCCAAGACTTAGAAACTGATTAGGGGCTGTAGCATACATTGCTGCGACTCTAGGTTCTATGCTCTTAGTATCATTGAACCAATTGTACATGAGATGAACCCCTCCTGTTGTAGTCAATCTAGAATTTGCTCTGTATAATAATTGACCATACACTTGACTGGTTGAAGTATTGCCTTTTTGGTTGTAGAGTATTTCTAAAGTTGAAAGACTACCATCGCTTTTGGATTTGTATTCATCATATCCTATCAGTCTATGGACAAATCCCGTTTTTATTGAGGTTTTTGGATTTAGCTTATGTTGGATTTTACTTGAGATTGTCCAACGCTGCGAAGAATGTTCTTCATTATATGATACGAAGTTTTCATTTGTGATATTATCTATTTCATCCGCTACAATTTTATTTTTAGTATTAGAATAAACAATCGCATTTTTCATGAAAGTGTTTTTGCCTATAGTCTTACTGTGGGTAAGTCCATTGACTAAAGTATTGGCCTCAAATTTTAAGTCGGCTGCAAATATCGAATCATGCCCAGTCTGGTGACTTAGACCGTTTACTCCAAATAGTGTGAAATCACCCCACTTATTATTCTTGAAAGACATATTGTATGATAAATCCTGAAACGTGGTGACAAATCCTCCTAAATCTATTGTCTGACTTAGTATTCCCAATGTAGAATATCGATAGTTTACAAGATAAGAATTGTTCCCACTCGAAGTAAAAGGTCCTTCTGCGGCAACGTCAATACCCAGCACTCCTAGTTGAATGGTATATTCTCTTTTTTCATTATTACCTTTTCGTAGCTTGATGTCAAAGACTCCTGATAGTGCATTACCATATTCTGCAGCAAATGCACCTGTAGAAAAATCTGAATTTGCTAACAATTGACCACTAAGAATCGAAACTCCACCACCTGATGTACCAACACTAGAAAAATGATTAGGATTAGGTATTTCGACACCTTCTAGCCTCCATAATAATCCATTTGGAGCATTTCCTCTTATGGCGATATTATTGTTACCAGCTTCCGTTTGGACTACTCCAGCGAATGAATTTGCCATTCGTGCAGGGTCATTGAAAGCGGTAGCATAATTTTTTGTTTCTTCTACACCTACCATCCGAGTACTCAGGAGAGACATTTCATTGAGCGGTTTGGTTTTATCTTTAGTTGCTGTAACAACTACTTCATCCAATGTTTCTGCAGATTCGAGCATGGTAAGATTATAGATTGCATCCTTACCAGCATCGATTGTTACATTTCGCAACTCTAAAGACTCGTATCCTATATAACTTGCTTTCAGAGTATAGATACCTATTTTTAAATTTGAAAATCTAAATATTCCGGCATCATTAGTTGATGCTACGATACTATCTGAGAGTACTATATTAGCAAATGGAATCGGCTGATGACTAATTTGGTCTATCAACGTACCACGGAGTATCTGTCCATTCTCTTGTGCAAAACTCATTAAAGAAGTTAATAAAAGAACAAATACTGTCTGAAGCTTAAATGTCATATTTAGTATATTTTGGGCTATGACACCGGTCGAGACCTTACCCCCCAAAAGAATGGGAAGTTATTTTTTAAAAGACCATTTCTGTTTGAATAATTATCGTGAATATATGAGATAATTGTTCACCTAGCTTCTGCAGGGATGAGGGAATTTCAAGTATATACTAGTATGAGACATTTTTCAAATCAGATTGATCAACTATATCTAAACTTGCTTGTATATTGAGCGTGAAGGTACAGTAGACAAGCATTATCCATTTTCCGAATCATTCATAATTCTGCATTTGTCACTTCAAGTGAATGTGTCGGATATGAGGATACAGCGTATTAATTTATTACAGGAATTATTTCAACAATTACACTCCTTGCTGACTTTATTAATATTTACCATATATTGGCAGCTAATAGAAATTTATGAGAAGTTTTTTATTCGGATTAATATTGATATCAATTATGTCATGTAGCTCTAAAAAGGATCAATCAAAGAGTCAGGAAAGCGCTACAAAGTCGGATGTAACTTCATTTTATGTTGGAACATATACCAATATGAAACCTTTAGAAGAAGGAGGAAGCGAGGGCATCTATCACTATACGATTGATGAAAATGGTGTGTTGGCAAAAATAGGGTTGGCGGCAAAGTCAGCTAATCCTTCTTTTTTAGCTAAAACGAGCGACAATAAATATGTTGTTGCGGTAAATGAAATAAATACCAATGAAGGGAATGGAACAGTTGAGTCTTATGTAATAGAAGGAGATCAGTTAAAAAAACTAAGTAGCAGTTCTTCAGGAGGAGCGCATCCATGTCATATATCAATAAATAGTGGTGGACAAGTGATAGTAGCGAATTATAGTGGTGGAAATGTTGGATTGTTGAACATAAGTAAAAACGGAACCTTATCTGATCTCCTTAACGTACAACAGCATGAAGGAAAAGGGAGCCATGAAAGACAAGAAGCCCCACATGCACATTCGTCTTGGTTTAGACCAGACGGAAGAGGAGTGGTTTCTGTAGATCTCGGTACCAATGAACTTTGGTTTTCAGAAATAAAGAATAATAAATTTATCCCACACCAAGAATCGAAATTGGCGATGAATCCAGAAGCTGGTCCAAGACATATTGACTTTCATCCAAATGGTAAGTTTTTATACGTTCTAAATGAATTGGAAAATAGAGTAGGACTTGTTCTTCTGCAGAAAGATGGATCTTATATATTAGGGGATACATATTCTATGTTGCCGGATGGTTTCACGGATTATAGCAAAGGGGCAGATATTCATTTATCTAGGGATGGCAAATTTCTATATGCTTCAAATCGAGGACATAATAGTATTGCTATTTTTGAAATCAATGAAACTGATGGAAGTTTATCAATGGTCGGAACAGAATCCACTAAAGGAGATGCTCCTCGAAATTTCCAATTGGCTTTAGATGATAATTATCTTGTAGTTGCCAATCAAAATAGTGATAATATTGTATGTTTTAAGAGAGATACAAAGACAGGTAAACTGACCTATGTAAGTCAAGTGGACGCACCGGCGCCGGTATGCCTTTTATTTTAAATTATACCTAACTAAGGAATGAAACAATAATAGCAAATGAGTAATGATTCTAAAGTAATAGAAGGGAAGGCAAAACCAAGAGGCAAATACCCACATTATAAGAGAGTGGGTGATTTTATCTACGTATCAGGGGCTAGCTCCAGACGAAAAGATAATACGTTCGTTGGGGTGAATGTCGATGAAATGGGAACCACCGATCTTAATATAAAAGAACAAACTGCCGCTGTTTTGGATAATATAGATAGTATTCTACAAGAAGCAGGTGCATCAATAAAGGATGTGGTCGATGTAACTACATTTCTTGTAAATATGAATGATTTCGGTGGTTACAACGAGACGTACGGCAAATATTTTGATTATGATGGACCGACAAGAACGACTGTTGCTGTACATCAATTGCCGCATCCTCATCTATTAATTGAGATAAAGGCGATAGCATATAAACCCTTGACTTAGATAGAAATGTAAATATTAACAAGTATTTATATATTAGTAACCTTAATATGTAATCAATAAAGTTTACTTTTACCATCGAACCCTCACAAAAATAATTTGAGCAAAGCAATAGTAATAATTCCTACGTACAACGAAATTGAAAATGTTGAAGACATTATCAAAGCTGTATTGTCACAGAATGAAGATTTTGATGTGTTGATCGTTGATGATGGATCTCCTGATGGCACGGGTGCCAAGGTCAAAGAGATGATGACATCCAACACTCGAATCCACATACTAGAGCGAAAAGGAAAACTTGGTTTGGGTACTGCGTATTTAGCTGGTTTCCGTTATGGATTAGATAATGGATATGATTTTATTTTTGAGATGGATGCTGACTTTAGCCACCCTCCTAAAGATCTAAATAACCTCTATGCAGCTTGCAAAGATGGAGCTGATGTTGCTATTGGAAGTAGGTATACCAAAGGTGGAGGAGTGAAAGATTGGTCGAATTATAGACTGTTTTTGTCAAGAGGGGCATCATTATATGTGAGGATGATCACATTCATGCCTATTATGGATCCAACTGCTGGATTCAAATGTTATCATCGAAAAGTACTTGAGACATTAAATTTAGATAAAATCAATTCTGTAGGATATGCATTTCAAATAGAAATGAAATATGCTGCTTACCAAAATGGATTCAAGATAGTAGAAGTACCAATCATATTTGCAGATCGAATAAAAGGAACTTCCAAAATGGACGGGTCTATCATCACCGAAGCTATTTGGGGTGTACTTAATATGAAACTGAGGAGCTTGAAAGGCTATTATAAGGCTTGATAGATTTTTTCAATCAAATAGTGCTAGGATAATCTATTTCCTATTCTCCACTAAGTTATCATACACTTGTACTCGTTCAAACAAAGACTTATACTTTTCCACAAATTCCACATGAAGGGGATCTACTTGATATTTATCTTGTTCTGCAGCATTCTCGAACGTTACGATCCATGATATATCATATGAATTATCAACCACTTCTCTAGGAGTTCCTGCAGGAGGTCCCCAATATACATTTTTGATAGATGGAACGGTCGCCAATTTTGGCAGTGCTATCTCTTTGAATTCCTTAAGTAGTTCTGGATTGTCTTTTTTAAGCCAGAAGTATACTGCATGTATGAACCCAGGATTTGTGTTCTTTATCTCAGTTTTTTCTACGGGAATTGTAGTTTTATTCTCGGGTTGTGATTTACAAGAGATAAATAAAAATGAAGCTAAAAAGAGAGATGTGATTACGTTTTTCATTTGTATATGATTGAGAATCAAATATAGTGTTATAGATGTAGAATACATATAAGTATAAAAAGAAAAATGCCACTTAAATAAGTGACATTTTTCAATGGTTTTGAATCCTTGGTATGGGGTGAGCAGGATACTTATAAAGGGGGTTTTTGAAGTGTTGTGTTCTATTAACAATACTAACAAAGTAGAAAGTTATGCGATATGAAATGAATTAGAAAATATTTTTGAAGCAATTTTTGGAGTGTAGGCTAAATCAGGTAGTTATACCTGTATAGTTGATAGGTAACACTACTTGATTTTGGTTGCATTTGAAGTTTTGAAGTCCATAATATATATTCATTCTTTATTTTTGGGAGTACAAATTCGAATAATAATCATGATCGAGTTAGATGAATATATGTCTTTTTTTGTATTAGTATATGCACTTTCGAGTAGGGTATCTTTCGTTACATTTGTCATATCGTAAACAATCATTTATGAAATTACATACATTAATCTTACTCCTTGTTTTTCTTCAGTTGAGTGGGATTGCTCAAACAACTTACTTTCCTCCTAATTTTAGTACTGAATGGGAGACAACTGATCCGGTAAATAATGATTGGTGTGATGATGGTATTGAAAAAATGGATGTCTTTCACAGTGAAAGTAATACTAAAGCTTTTATCATTCTAAAAAATGGTAAAATTGCTATAGAATCTTACTATGATGAGCATGAGGTCACAACTCCTTGGTATTGGGCATCAGCAGGAAAATCTCTTACTGCTAATCTCATAGGAATTGCTCAGTCTGAAGGACTCATTGATATAGAAAATCCGACTAGAACCTATCTTGGAGAAGGATGGACAAGTTGTACCAATGATCAGGAGGAGCAAATTACAGTGAGAAATCAATTGACTATGACTACGGGTTTGGATTATATGGTTGTTGATCAAAATTGTACAGATCCATCAGGCCTGTTGTACCTCAATGAACCTGATGAAGAATGGTTCTATCACAATGCACCGTACACTTTATTAGCGCAAGTGATAGCTAACGCATCTGATCAATCCTATACTTCCTATACGAATGAAAGATTAGCGAACAAATTAGGTTTTTTAGGGCTATGGTCTGATACAGGAAGTAACCAATTGTTTTTTAGTACAGCTAGAGGAATGGCCAGATTCGGTCTATATATGATGGTAGATGGTGAATGGAATGGTGAACAAATATTCCAAGATGAGGAATACTTCCAGTCTATGATTAATACCTCACAATCTATCAATGAGTCATATGGATACTTATGGTGGCTTAATGGAAAGGATAGTTATCGTTTGCCTGGAACTACATTAACATTTCAAGGAAGTATAGTACCTGATGCGCCGGATGACATGTATGCTGCTATTGGAAAAAATGGTCAGATTTGTATGGTCGTACCATCTCAAGATCTAGTTATTATCCGTATGGGTAATAATCCTGATGGATCGCTTGTACCCATGGGTTACTTAAGGGACTTATGGAATCAATATGAACAGCTTAATTGCAGCAACTCTATAGAAGAATCTGTTTTGCCCTCAGTGAATGTCTGGCCCAGATTAACTTCAAATTACCTACACTTTAAAAGTGATATGCCAATCGAAAAAGTAAATATTATTGATAGAACAGGACGTATCGTTATGAGCGTCGGACATGTCAATGTTTTGGATATTGGAACACTGCGAAACGGACTTTACTTTGTAAGACTTAGAATTGGTGGTCAATCAATAACAAAGAGAATAATGAAAGTAGATTGATATTTTAATACCTTGTTTGATAATTTCAGTTATTATTCTTTTTTTAATTAAAGTGATATTGGAAACAAGTGTAATCAATTCGGAGAATACTAGGAACGGACTAATTATAGAATTAGTATCGTTATTTATAATTTTACCTATTGTTCTGGCACTTCCGATACATATTGGCATCAAACTTCTTTTGGCGGGGGTAGGGTTAGTATTTATTATCTACCACATTGTGGTATCGAAATTATATCGGAATATTTTTTCTTTTGTATCACCCAAAAAGTCCTTCGTCAAAAGAATGCTCTTTATTGGACTCTCCATCTTTTTTGGTGGGGCAATTATGGTTTACTATTACGACTCTTCCTTATTATTCTCAATAGTTAAAAATAAACCTCATATATGGATTATCATTCTTTTTGTCTACGCCTTATTATCTGTGGTTCCACAAGAGATAATTTATAGACACTTCTTTTTCAAAAGATATGAGTCTATTTTTGAAGATAAGAATATGTTCCTTTTGCTCAATATGTTTTGCTTTTCTCTTTGTCATCTATTCCTGATGAATATTATGGTTTTACTATTGACTTTTATAGGAGGAGGCTTATTCGCCTATACTTATCAGAGAGAAAAGAGTATGCTGTGGGTTTGTGCCGAGCACACCCTTTATGGATATCTCATTTTTACGCTTGGTATAGGGGAGATGCTAGCATTCCCCACCTGAGAATTTTTTCCCACACCTGAAAAGAGGGGAAATGCTTGCATTCCCAACTTGATATTTTTTCCAAAGCCAGATTGTAGGGGAGATTCTTGCATTCCCAACTTGATACTTTTTCACAAGCATAAGAAGATAAGGGGAAATGTTAAAATTCCCCACTTGATATTTTTTGTAAACTTCAAAAGTTTTATCTTATAATTGATTGTTTTCTAGTCTTTTAAATTAACATTATTAAAACATTATTTAATCCTAGTTTAACGATGGGTAGTTATAAAATGACATCCTAAACGATTACATTTACAAAAGAGCGTAGCACTAATCTAAAACCTGCCCATTATGAAATTAAATTTTACATTTGTTTTAGCTTTTCTGTTCAGTACTTCTTTACTTTATAATTGTTCGCCCATACCTATCTCTCGAGTCAGCCTTGATAAAGAGGATGTGGGATATTGGCAACGAGGCACTGCAATAGGAGAAAAAGTTGCAGATGATCTTATAGTAGAAGCCGTTTACAGTCATTCCGATAAAAAGTTTGATTACTTTGATGTAGCTATTGAAAATACAGGGGAAGACAGAGCACTTATTGACCCTAAGACATTCAGTTTGCATGATCCTTTTTCAGGAGGAAAGTTCAGAGGAGTTGATCCAGAACTTATGATTCTTAATCTTGAGATGAAGGATTCAAAAAGAAAGGCTAATAATAAGACTTTGGCGATAGTTGCTGGTGCTGCGATAATAGCCGGCACAGTTGCCGTGATCGCGGCTGATGGAGATGGAAGCTCTGCAGTATGCGATACGGATGATGATTATTTTTACTATGATGATACTTACTTGTTTACTGATCTCACTCCGCGAAATCTACCTCCTATGAATTATCAGTATTTTGGACAAGAGCCAATATTATCTACTAATTATCAAGATTTACCTGATTCCAAACAAATAGATTTTTGGAAAGGATTTGCATTTAGAAAATCCACTCTTTTTCAAAACCAAAGGATGAGAGGTCTTGTTGCTTTTGTTAAAGACAAAAATAGAACAAAATCAATCTTAAATATTCCAACTGGAACAGAAGAATTATCATTTAAGTTTGTGCACGAAAAGCATAAGCCATAAATAGAAATAAAATATAAAAACTAGGCAATCTCCTATATAGATTGCCTAGCTTTTACTTTTTATAGATTTGATTGAACGGTATTTATTCTTCTGCCTGAACACTTAGTTTAGCAATTTCAATTTTCAATTCACTTGTTGTTTTTTCTTGCTTTTCTAATCTTGTAATCAATTGATTGATCATACTTTTCTGTTGATTGATCAATTCTTGTTGTTCTTGAATTGCTGCTACTATTAAAGGAGTAAGCTTACCATAATCGACCATCATAGGAGATTCTTCTACATCATCTTCTGGATGACCACTTACAGCTTGAGGTAGTACTTTTTGAAGTTCTTGAGCTATGAAGCCTATTTCATCCTGAGAAGGATTTGACTTCCTTTGATATATAGTTGGATTGATTTTACCTATTGTTTCTAGACCAAGATTGAATGTTTTGATATTTTGTTTTAATCTGCGATCTGATGTAGTAGAATACATTGTACCGCCGCCACCATCTCCTCGGATTCCTCCTATATTAGTACCATTTCCATCCAGGAATATTGCATAATACGTAGACGTAGCAGGATTAGCATTTGCACCAGCTTGAATTATTATTCCCTTACTACCAAAAACAGCATTTGTACTCGTATTTGTGTTATGAAACTTTGCTACATATCCATTACTTACATTATCGCCTACTTCTAGTCTATAAACCGGATTTCCAATTCCTATACCTACGTCTCCATCTTCATATATCACATCATCACCTGCTCCAAATTCCCATGTGACATCTAAATCATACCATGTCAGGTCACCACTACCTCCAGTTGCTCTTAAAATCTCTCCATTGCTAGGAGCTGTAGTCGGCATGGTGTATAATCCATCAATATTCACTTCTCCATTAAATCGTAGAAAATCATTGTCAAATTGACCATATATCAGTGTATTCAAACTGTCTGTATCTGAATTTGTAATATAAAGTTGGTTATCAGCTTTAGCGTTTTCTCCAGCCTCATGGCCTAAAAAAACATTACCATTGGTTTCACAAAAATATCCTGCACCAGAGCCCACCATCACATTGTTGAATCGATCATAACCATCTGTAGCTAAGACTGTCCCTCTTCCTGTTCCCCATCCAACATAAACATTATCCACTGAGGAAGAATCATTGACTCCAGCTGTGACACCAATGGCCACCGACCTTTCAGCATAATTTGTAGTATTAAAAGCATCATTTCCAATAGCTACATTGTATGATCCATCGGTATTCTGTAACATGGCAGATTTTCCTATTCCAACATTATCACTGGCTGATATTCCATCATGCAAGGCTCCAAAACCTATAGCCGTATTTGTCCAGCCAGATACATTGTCAAACATAGCTCCTGAACCTATTGCTGTGTTTTGAGCGCCTGGAGTATTGGAACCTAAGGTGTGAAATCCATAAGCAGTATTATTAACTCCAGAATTAAAAATCATAGGATCTTCAATGGTATTTAAACCAGAATTAAAACCAAAAAACATAGATGTTTGATCATTGTGTTGGTGGATAATTTTGAATCCGCCAGCATTTTTTCTAATTCTCAAATATTGTTCTCCATCTATTTCAAATTTAAATTTGTCAATCTGTGCATTACTAATTAGGCAGACTGTGCATCCTAGTATAAGAATAAGTATGAGCTTTCTCATTGGTTATAGTTTACTGGTTAAATTATTAAGCAAATATATTATCCTAAAAACTTGTACACATCACCTTTTTAGATGATATTCTTAAAGCAGTGTGTAAAAATGCAAGATGAATTACCAACAATACAGAGTTCTTAATTTGCAATCAGATAACCAAGTATTCCAACTATAAAACAAAGAGGAGTGAAATAGTAAGTATCAAATCTGCCAAAATTAGTATTCTTTACTTTTTTAAATAATCCAACATATCTAAGATCGCCTATGGCCCTTAGTATAAATATTGAAGGAATAATCCACTTTAAATATTTCGATACTAATTCTATCAGAGGAAGTATTATTAGGCCACTTAAGTGCAAATAAAATAAAGAAAAAACAAGTAATCCTAGACCAACAATCAAACTATCAATTTTACGTGGATTCAATACTCTTTCTCCTTTTTCATTGGTGGGTAGCGCATTATCAAATCCCCAAGTGCCACCTCTTGCCCAGTTGAAGTGTATAATGGAAAGAACAAAAAATATGATTGCCAATATTATTGAAAGATAAATCATGCTTGGTTCTTTTAAGGAGACTTAGTTATTTAGCGTAAAACTCATTTTCAGCAACTACTAATGTAGTCAATTCTACCGTGTGTCCGTCAGGATCTTTTGTGTATATAGAATGAAAATAGTGATGATCCTGTATCGAAAAATCAAGATCCAAGGAAATGTACTTTTGTTTGGCTTTTTGAAAGCTATGGTTCGAGACATTAAATGCGAAGTGGTCTATTTTTACTAGGCTAGAATCGTTATTAGCATTTGGGGAATTTATGTCGGCAGGAAATAATGCTACACCACATTTACCAGCTAACAAAAATATAGGAAATGGATTCCATTCAGGGAGTTGATGTTTTTTTAAGCCAAGAACTTTATTATACCATGCTATCGATCTGTCAAAATCTTTGACTCTGATAGCGACATGGTCAATAAAATTGATTTCTATAGAAGTTTTATCATTGGACATTGATCAATATAATTTTAAAGTAAAATCTAAATCCACATGCTAAATAATTAGCTACCTATCATAGATCCAACACTTAAAACGAAGTCTTGTTTGATTTTTGATCTATCTTTTCCAGCCGCAGGTTTCCAGTTTGGCATATTGGTGATCATATCTATAAGTAGTTGATCAACTTCAGTGTTATTTGAAAATAACTCCACAATAGGATTGATAGGTTTGCCTTCCTCACAAATAGTAAATCGCACTGTTGCACTTTCAAGACTTTTTGAAATGTCTTCTGATAATTTATCGATAGCATGAGTTTTGATGTAGTCCTTTAGATCTTGATAATCTTCAGAAAATCTAGCTTCTGTTTCAGGGACAATCGAATAAGTAAAGTTTATTTCGCGAATATTGTCTTCTGTCGAATTCTTTGGATTGTATTTCACACTTACATTAATATCAGAACCTAAGTCAGCATTATTTAAAGTTTGAATTTGACTTTTGTTTAATAGGTCATCTTCACTTTCTATCGACACTAAATTACAACCAGATGTTGCAGTGATTTTTACCAGATGGTATTTATTAACCCACGAACTAGGAAAGTCAGGATTAATATCGCTCAATTTTCTAGCATCGTTTAATATATCCTTTTTGATGGCTTTACTATAGGTTGTCATGATTTCATAACCAAGTTCCTGTGCAGTAGATGTAGCGAGAATAATTAAAGAAAACAGAAAACTGATGAAGTATTTCATAGCATTATTTTGTGTGAATTTAGTGAAAAATATCATGATATAGAACTATGAAATGGAAGCTATTTTTCCCTTAGGAATGTTACTTTATTATTGAATCATTCCTTAGCATTTTCAAAGAAACCCAACCCATTCCTGCAACTAAAAAAAATAATAAAGCCCAGAGCCACAGTTTATTATCGAAAAGTGGTTTTTCGATGTTGTCTTTTGAGACCGTACGGTGTGTTTCTGTTCCAAGTTTTATTGGATTGCCATGTAGCTCTATATCGTCTTTGAAATATTTCAAATCATAATTAGGGAAAGAAGCATCACCATTTCCATAACATAAGAACAATTGATCCTTTTTTGTGAGTTTACTGTATATTGATTGTGTTCGATTTCTTAGCGTCACTGTACCTAAATCGAGCATTGGGTTATCATGATTTTCTATTGTAATTCGGAATGTTTTTCCAAATCCGTCGTCAAAGTCAAAACGGGCATCTTGAAGTGAACTGAGCGTACCTTGATACAAAGAACGATAATGGTAATTCCATTTTTTGTCAATTAATGTACTATCGTGTAGGACTGTGATATTTATTGGTCGATAATAATCTCCTTTGCTATTTACATTCAGCTGAATTTGGTCCACTTGAAAGACTTCCGCCAAACTTATTTTTATTATTGATTCTTTGTTCTTTTTATCTGGTTCAATTAATTGACTATTTATGGGAACTTCACTGTATCTGTTATGTTCTGACTTTTCAAAATGAAAAGTTGCTTTACCAAATTTTACATCATCTTTACTTTTTATGGTTACTCGATAATATTCAAAGTTAGACTTAGGAAAGTATAGGGAAGTAAATCGATAGTCCCCATTTGGTCCTTTTATAGCCAGAATGCGATAATCATCCAAGATGGTAGACCATGATTTTTGGTCCGTACTTCCTTCTAATATAACTTTCCAATCAAAATTCAAATTATCAAAATCGAGGAATATCTCGTTTATTATCTTTTTATCCTGCAGATGAAATGTATGGGATGGACCAATAGATCTCTTGGATTGATTCAATAGGTGAAATTCAACTTCGTAAGATTTAGATTTATTTATGGATGCATCAAAAATATACGGACACTCCAAGGTATCTGTTTTCGACAGCACTTGATAGATTCTAATATCTGATAGGTTACTTTTTGTTTTATTGTAAATATCCAAAGGCAGATCTATTCGCTGCCATTGCATGCTATCTGCCAATTCAGTGATTGGTCTCATGAATTTGTAATTATTCATCTGCCCAAATCCGAGCGTTTGAAAACAAAAAAGAAAAACGACTATTAGTTTAATGTTCTTCATCTGTATTGTCATCGATCGTGTATTTATTGTAAAGGAATGAAGTGCCCAAAAGCAAAATACCAAGAGCTACCAATACAATAGTTTTTGATATTGTACTCAAACTTGCTAGATCATAGAAAAACAACTTAACTATGGTAAGGGCAAATATAGCTATACCTAATAATCGAAGGTGCTTTTTATGTTTCCACATACCGAAAGCAATAATTGAGGCACTATAAATACCCCATAAGATTGACAAACCGAGGCCATATTGGTTTCTACTTTCTGAGAAATCTAGCCAGTGAATCAATTCACTACTTAACAGCCACAACAATATTGATGCTAGCGTGACATCTATACTCATTTTTAAAAGACGAGTGTTCATGTTTTTCTTAGCGAATTTGTATAGTATCCAACATAAGCCAGAGAATACCGCTATGGATAGATACCTTATCCATATATAGTAGATTCCAATGTGATAGTAGTCAGTATTGGTTTGATCTATATAAGCTTTACGCAATTCACTGATGTCAAAAAGTCCTCCAGTCAAGAATGTGAAGACCAATGCCAAAGATGATAAGATTACTACTATGTGTATGGTTCTATTATTTGCTTCTCGTGAATTAAATAACAATATTCCAGACATGAAAATTATTGAATATACCATCAGCCAGATATTACTCAAAGAGGATATGCTATAGTTTCTTATTATATTAAGCCGACGTTCACCACTTTTTGAAATTTCTTTAGTTGAATCTTCAAGATACTGGTCAAAAAAGTACTGTATCTCTTTGAAGAAGGTAAAATATAAGATTCCAAGGAATAATATTGGCAAAGCCATTTTAGTGAATTTCAGGAACTCTGGATTTACCTTTGAATTTTCTAAATGCTCTGGTTTTCTTGCCATCCAATTAATGAATCCAGTAGATAAGATTGAGATCAATGAAGCTAGGAAAATCGAATTGATTATTGGGGTTATTTTAAAACCGTTGCTACCATATTGAACGATACGATAGCCAGCTTCCCAATCTTGAGCTAAACTGAAAGATGCGATTAGTATCAAGCCATAACAGATGTATTCGTAAAATGGGACATTTTTAGTCCTCCCAATCCAAAACAATAGGGCAGCCATGGCCATCCACATTATTGTAACATAGCCACCATCTAGTTGAACAGGAATAGCCATAGTTAAGAATACAAGTACTAAACCTATAACCAAGTAAAATAAATTTTTATCAGATGACTTTTTAGTTTGTATCAGCTTGGCAACTCCAAAGTGGATAAAAGCATTTGTTACAGTGAAAATTCCAAGCCAGGAAGATCCAAATTTACTTGTGCTTAATAATGAGTAACCAACACCATAAAATATCATAGAATTAAACAACAAGACAATGATGTCTCCTATTTTGTATTTTACTAGGTTTTTTACTTTGTAAGTAATGAATATTGCATAAAACAATAAGAAGAATACTGTAGCAAAACCAAATGCTACTATAAAGTCTCTTGAGATTTCTGAAGAAAATGCATACCAAAATAGATAGACTAACCATGTAAGCCCAAATGCATTGTAAAACAATATGGTCCATTGTTTTTTGAGGCTAATAAAGAATATTCCAATATTGATAACGAGAAGATACCCAAAAAGGAAAACTGAATTACTAGAACCATCACTAAGTAAAAATGGTACAGCAATAGCACCAATTAATCCTATGTGAGCAATAACCTGCTTATTGTAGTTCAATGAAGCAATTACAGTAAATATCGTAAATATAGCCATCAACCCAAAGGCAACTAATTGATTGAATATATCATAAAAACTATAAGCAAAAAATGTAATAAAGTAGAAAATTGCCATTGCACCACTGACAAGTACTCCACTGTAATTAGTGTATTTATCTTTTAGTTTTATTCCAGTTATTAACAAGGAAGCTCCTGCGATATATCCCAGTATTATTCTCGTCAAAGGATTAATTAAATTATTCTCAATGGAATATTTTGCTCCTATAGCAACTCCTATTATTAATATTAAGATACCGATTTTATTGATCAAGTTTTCGCCAATTAACTTTTCTATATCGATTTTCGGCTCGGATGTTTTTACTTGATAATTATGTATTTCTGATTTTGAGAAAGCTGTTCTCTCATTTGTTTCTTTCCTTTGCCTAGGGATATATTCAGTCAGTGTATCTGTAGAGAGATTAGGTGTGTCAGGAGGGTTTTTTTTGACCTCATCTGTGTAATTTGTTTCTAATTTTTCTTGGTTATTTTTATATTGATCGGACTCATTTAGGATTTTTATTTCCCCCTTCAGTTTATCAATTACTTTTGACATGTCTCCATGCATTGTAAGTAATCTATCAAGTTTTTCATTTAATTCCTCTAAGCCACTCATAAAATTGGTTTGTCTGAATATCAAACATGTGGGATGTTCAATATAATCGGTGGTATCTATTTTAAGAAAGTAATTTACCTCTTTTTTCTGAAATAGATAAATTCTTGCTTATTGCACAAAACGAAAGTGTGCACTATGATGAAAGGAAGTTGTTAAAATGAAAATGAAGTGAAATTGGATATGCAAAAAATAAAAAGCTCCAAAATAAACACCGGGATATGTCTATTTTGGAGCAATTGAAAGTTAAAATTATAGCGACTTCATATACTCTATCAAAGCCCATTTGTCATCATCAACTAAGTCGGAACCATACGCATGACCAAGATTAGAATTGCCAGGCATTATGGTGCTATCCGATTTCATTACTTTAAAGAC
This sequence comes from uncultured Saprospirales bacterium, assembly GCA_913061325.1. Lineage (GTDB taxonomy): Bacteria > Bacteroidota > Bacteroidia > Chitinophagales > Saprospiraceae > CAJXUU01. The sequence goes on from CAJXUU010000009.1 coordinate 20,543, forward strand.
AGACGGTCCTGACATTATATCAAAGCCTACGTTAATATCATCAAAATCACGGCTTCCTACATGGAACTCCTTTACCCTCTGTGCAGGTATTTGTAGTAATTCCCAAAGATTAGGTACAGATCCATTATGAAGATATGGTGCAGTAGCCCAAATACCATTTAGCGGTCTTCCCTTATAAACTAATTTGTCTAAATCCATAGGGTCCGCTCCGGGACCAAGTGCACTGGGTACTGTTTTGGCATTTGTATCATCATCTTTGCTACTTTCTATTTCGTTACTTTTTTTCAAATGTTCCGTAATCATTTCTATTAGAGCCGACTTAGAAGCCTCGACTCCAGAATGTTTTCCTGGTGCTAAACCCGCTTTTATAGCCTTGATTGGCCTCTTTAATACAACTCCAATAGCTCCATTTACTGGAATATCAATTGCAGCAGTTTTTATATCGAATGTATCTCCTAAAATAATATCTTGTTTTTGTCCTGCTAAGAAAAATGTTTTAGCTTGATAATTATGTGCGTTCCAAGCTGTTATCGGGTCTGTTCCGATTTCAGATAATAATGTTTTATTTGAAACATATAGCTCCCCTTCTTGAGATCTTGACATTACCTTATGACAAGATTGACACTTATCAGCAAAGATAATAGATCCTTGTGCTACCAGGTCGGTATTTAATGGAGGTAATATATTTTCTGGCCATGCTGGAGATCGTAAATCCATAATCCATGATTCTAATTCTCCCAATCCTTTGAAATCTACAGTTGAAGAATAAGCTACATCAATACCTATCAGTTGTTGCCACCATGGAGCTTCATGGATGCTCAATCCACCAAATACACCAACGACTTCACCGACGTTTCTAGCAAGTGGACCTACGACGGGCGTATTCGCCGCCGAAGCATTCCATTGGACGACATCAGATTGATGTGTACCCCAAAGGAATGGGTAGGATACTGGTCCAGTTGGAAAGTTTTTATTAGCAAGTTTATTCAGACCAAAGGCAGTACCAGCATTCATGATATTTCCAAAAGCATCCAATCGACCATAACTTGTAAAGTCCGCTGGGTAATCCTGAGGAAGAGCATTTACTGCTTGCCTTTCCGCAGTATGATTTGCTTTTGCTTTTAATTTGGCTCTAAGATCTTCTGCAGTACTTTGATCGTATTTATCTTTCAAAATTCGCTGAGCAAAGCGATCAAATTTTGTGTCGTCCGTATGAGTGGTATGCAAAGATTTTACTATCTCACTATATAATCCAACGAAATTGGCAAGCGTAGGGGCACCTTCGACCAAAATATTTGATCCCTTATAATCTATTTGATTGGTATGACAACCGGCACATGTAAATCCCATTCCTCTTTCTTTAGTCTCTCTTGCTCTAGTTATTGCAAATCCGATTGGCAGGCCTGAGGGATTCTGCTTAGATGAAGCTTGCGGGAGATAACCTAGAGATTCCATAAACTGTGCATTTCTTAATAACTTCTCATTATCAGATTGCTCTAACCAAGTAAACCAATCATAAGGCATTATTTCAGAGCCTTGACTTGTATACCAAAAATCATTTCTAGTATCACCATTCCAGGCTTGAGGCAACTCAATTCGATTTGGAATTTCACCATCTTCAGGTACGACTACGATGTCGCTATCTCCATCAATGTAATAATCTTCTTTTAGGGAAGTAAAATATGTATAGAGAATGAATGCGAAAATGATTATACCTACTAAGACTAAAATCTTGTTTTTCATGTTTAGAAGTTTTGTGGTTGTAGAAATAAATATTTATGAGTTATCAAGATTCGGGAAGAGCACAAAGAAGAATATACAAAGACGTAATTGCTAAAGATGCAATGGAAAGAGAAATCCGATCTAGTATTCATTTTGCACTGTTTGGGGTTGATAACACCTTAATATGATCCTAAAATAGATGAAATATTTTGGACGAAAAAGAAATGGTATGAAATCAGGTATTTATACGGGTATAAAGATTGTGGTTAACTAATGGTAGTCCAGGCTGTGAAATCGTGATTTAGATTAAGGATTTGATTATATATTGTAATTACTTAGACCTATTTCAAGACCTAAATTTAGATTGTTATGCAGTTGGCAAAACATATTGAATGTGTTCTGTAAAACATTACGTTTGTTGGTGACTGTCTCTTGCTTTTAGTAAGTTTTTCTGATATCTACCTTGAACTAAATCAATAAGCACCAGTACAATGATTACAAAGTAAAATGTGGTTTTACTCATAGGAGTTACTGGATTCCCAAACAATTTGAGATGGGCAAGATGTCCACCTTCGGAAAGAAGCATAATCCCTACAATCAATAATATAAAAAGTCCAAGCACTTCGTACATTCTGTTTTTTTGAAGGAATTCAGAGACTTTATCAGCTAATACAATCATAAGGACTCCACCAGATATAATTGCGATTGACATAAGCACCATTTGGGCTTGGAATTCCATGCCACTTGTCAAGGCCATAGCACTCAAAATAGAGTCAAATGAGAATACTAAATTCATAACCACAATCCAGAAAATGATTTTTCCAACTGAGCTGCGGGCTGCGTCTGTTGCCGCATGTTCATCAAGATTCATCATATGCCAAATCTCCTTTATAGCTGTATACATGATAAATGCACCACCTAATAGGACGATTATGCTGTGAATATTGAAAGCAAATTCGATGATGTTATTGTCATGAAGACTAGCGAAAGGATCTTGGAAATATTGTATCAATGACATCAATACAAATAACAATATGATTCTAAGAATAATGGCTAATCCGACACCTAGTTTCCTAACATAGCTTTGCCTTTCGGCAGGAGCTTTTTTTGATTCTAGCGAGATGTAAAGCAAATTGTCAAAGCCAAGAACTACTTGGAGTAAAACAAGCATTACAAGAGTAAACAAACTGTCGATAGTGAAAAGTCCTTCCATTGAATAAATATTGTCTTGTGTTATAATTGAAAAGTAAAAGTAACATTCTTATACATTTCACAATGGCCACAATGACAAAATCGTCAAATAGAAAGTTTGCTATTTATGTGAAGGACTTTGGATTATATTTTTTGACTAATTATATATTCTTATATTTATAATTAGGTAGCATTAATAAATTACCAAATTAATACTGATTACAAAGACTGTGAAGCCAATCATTTTTACTAATTATTTAACTAACAAAACACAGAACAATGCAACACATTGAATTCCCAATTAATTTAAAATTTAAAATTGGAACATTAGCAAATGACTTCGTCGCTACAGACACTCGAGGTAGAACGATAGCCTATGTAAGACAAAAGATGTTCAAACTAAAAGAGAATATCCAAGTTTTTAGCAATGAGTCAAAGTCACAGCTTAACTACACAATAAAAGCTGATAGATGGTTAGATTTTTCAGCCGCTTATGCTTTTCATGATGAAAACGATAAAGTGTTTGGAAAGATAGCTAGGAAAGGGTGGAGGTCAATCTGGAAGGCGAAATATGATATTATTGATGAAGACAATAACTTGCAATATTCTGTGAGTGAAGAAAATGGGTGGATTAAGGTAATGGATTCATTATTAGGAGAAATTCCAATTTTAAATATTTTCACTGGGTACTTATTCAACCCGTCATATCTTGTTGTGGATAGCAATAATAAGCCAATAGTTAGATTGAAAAAGCAAGCTTCATTTTGGGGGAGAAGTTTTGAAATTGAGAAAGTAGGAAGCATGGATTCCGACGACGATGATCGAGTCTTACTTGGACTAATGATGATGATATTGTTGGAAAGAAGGAGAGGGTAAATGATAAAATTAGTTGCTTGCAGGCTTAAACTAAGTCTTCCATTTTTTTTGCCAATGAATTAACAATAATTGTGATATAGTATCATATTAATATTTTTGTCATATATTACTTGCATTAACATGCATGAATAAATAAAAAAATCTAACTATGAAAACATTTATTACATCGCTCTTTATGATGTGCTTTTCTATGATCGTAATCGGTCAAAATACTGTTTCTGGAACAGTCAGTGATGCTTTTGGCGATCCATTGATAGGAGTCAATGTATCAGAAAAAGGAACTGCAAATGGAACAGTCACAGATATCAATGGAAACTATACATTGGATGTGTCAACTCTTCCAGCTGATATTGTTTTTAGCTATATTGGGTTCGGTGAACTTGAAGCTGTTGCAGGAGCAAGTGGAAAATTAGATGTATCTCTTGATGAAGGAGTACAATTAAACGAAGTGCAAGTTGTTGGATCACGAAGTTATGGTAGATCAGCAACTGATTCTCCAGTTGCTGTAGATGTTATAAATGTTGCAGACATAGCCGCTAGAACAGGTAAAGTAGAAATAAACCAAATCTTGCAATACGCAGCACCCTCTTTCAATGCTACTAAGCAGTCTGGTTCTGATGGTGCCGATCACGTCGATCCAGCATCATTAAGAGGTCTTGGACCTGATCAGACATTAGTACTGATCAATGGTAAACGAAGACATCAATCTTCATTGGTAAATGTATTCGGTACGAGAGGTAGAGGTAATTCAGGAACGGATTTAAATGCAATACCAGCGTCTGCGATCAAAAGAATCGAAGTGTTAAGAGACGGAGCATCAGCTCAATATGGATCAGATGCCATAGCAGGGGTTATAAATATTGTACTAAAAGATAAGACAGATGGAGTATCTGGAGGAGTGACATATGGTGCGTATAGTACAGCAGTTGGAGCAGGATATGCTGAAGAATATGGTGATGAAGTATTCAACATAGATGGTACGAATAGAGCATTGGACCCAGATGGAGACAAGTCATTTGATGGAATTACTACAAAGGTAGATCTTAACTATGGTGTTGGGTTAGGGGATGATGGTTACATCAATTTCACTACAGAATATTATACAAAAGAGAGAACTCTAAGGCCAGGATTTTCTTGGAGAAAGGGTTATGGATCGGCAGCTGTAGATCAATTCCAATTCATGGTGAACGGATCGAAAGCAATTGGTGAAAAGACTGATCTATATTTCTTTGGTGGAACAGGAAACAGAGATACAGATGCATTTGCATTTTCTAGAAGCGCACCAGGTGCTGACGGAGATGATAGGTCGGTTGCATCTTTATATCCTGATGGATTTACACCAAGAATTACATCTATCATCAAAGATCAATCCGCTACAGTTGGAGTGAAACATGATTTGGATAATGGGTGGAAAGCTGATTTTAGCCATACTTATGGAAGCAATGATTTTCACTATTTCATCAAAGGATCTAATAATGCATCTTTAGGAGCTGGTTCGCCAACTGATTTCGATGCAGGAGGACACAGCCTAGCTATGAATGTAACAGGTCTAGACTTTACAAAGAATTTTGATGGTATCATGTCAGGTCTTAACTTTGCGTTCGGTACCGAATTTAGATCAGAGAATTTTATAATATTTGCTGGGCAAGAAGCTTCTTATGCTAACTATGATGTGAATGGAGTAGCGATCACAGATCCTACGACTCAGTCGCCTTTTATCAATGAGTTTGGACAGCAACCATCTGGAGGTTCACAAGGATTTCCTGGCTATAGTCCATCTAATGAAGTAGATAGAAATAGATCAAACCTAGGATTGTATGGAGACGCAGAATTAAATGTATCAGATGAATTTTTAATTGCGGGAGCATTGAGATATGAAGACTATAGTGACTTCGGAAATACGGTAAACTTCAAATTAGCGACCAGATATAAATTAATGGATGGATTATCAGCTAGAGCATCTGTTTCTTCTGGATTTAGAGCACCTTCTTTAGCTCAAATTCATTACAACTTATTATTCAACAATATAGTTGGCATGTCTTCAGTAAGAACACTTTTAGCATCAAACACCAGTACAGTTGCTAAAAGCTTTGGCATCAATCCTTTGACTGAGGAAAAAGCGACTAATTTGGCTTTAGGATTTACTTATAAAACTGGAGGATTTACTGCAACAGTTGATGGGTATCAAATCAGCGTTGATGACAGAATAGTATTGACAGATGTTTTCGATGCGTCTGATCTTAATGTAGGAGCGGATGCTGCACAATTCTTCTCTAATGGTGTAGATACTAAGACTACAGGAGTTGATTTAGTATTAGGTTATAGAGGCCATATCGGAACTGATGGAAATGGATATAATTTAGGAATAGCTGCAAACTTTAACAATACTGAAATAGAGAATATCAACAATGGTGATTTAAATGAATTTACATTCTTTGGGCCATTTTCTCAAGCATATTTAGAAGCTGCGGCTCCTGATTTTAAGATTGGGTTCAATGCTGGACTTTCATTAGGCAAACTTGATTTTCAGTTGAATTACACACAATTTAGCGAAGTCATTCTTCAAGATTTTCAATGGGTAGACTCTCCAGCTACAAATCAAGCGGAAGCGGATGCGTTGTTTGAAGTAGCAACTGATACTTATGAAACAGCTGGGGTCCTTGATTTAAGTATCGGGTATCAACTTACGGAAGGTTTGAAATTCACTATTGGTGCTAACAATCTCTTGAATACTTATCCAACAGCACAATTTGATGGATGGACGGATCAAGGTGGATTCAATGATTCAGTACAAATGGGCAGCGATGGAATGTACTTATTTGGAAGATTAGGATTCAACTTCTAATATGATAACTAAGAAATAGATTTAAATTATTGGCTGATCTCGTTTTGGAGGTCAGCCTTTTTTATGCTATTTACAGCTATTGATATAAATGCCTCTGTTTTAGTAAATTGAAATTATGAAACAACTATACTCATTCTTTATCTTTTTTGTTTGCTGTTTTTCTATGTTTGGACAACAAACAATGGGCCTGTTTTTTAATGATGAGAGATCAGAAAATGGATATACACTCTTCAGTAATAACGAGAAGTCTTACTTGATCGATAATTGTGGGTATGTGATAAATACCTGGGAAAGTAATTACAAATCAAGCAATGGATTATTCATTACTGGAGAAGGAGATCTGGTGAGGATAGGACAAATAAATGGCTCAACTATGATTGGTGGAGAAGGTGGCATAATCGAGCGGTATTCTTGGAACGGAGATTTAGAATGGTCGTATCGGATAGCAGATGATGGTTTTGTGGTCCATCATGATATGTTGATGATGCCTAATGGGAATATGCTAGTTACTGTCTGGCAAAAAGTGACAGATCAGCAGGCCATTCAGGAAGGTAGGACACACATTGGCGACTTCTATAATGAACAAATCTGGGAACTACAACCATTACAAAATGATCAAGCCAATATTGTATGGGGATGGTCTGCGCTCGACCATGTGATCCAAGATGCGGATGCCACTAAGTCAAATTTTGGTAATGTTGCTGAACATCCAGAACTCATAAATCTTAATTATATCACTGACGAACTAAATTTTAATCATGATTGGCTCCATATTAACTCAATCGATTATAATGAAGAACTGGATCAGATCGCTATGAGCTCAAGGAATAACAGTGAAGTATACATCTTAGATCACTCCACTTCGATACAAGAAGCTGCGAGTAGCTCAGGAGGGATATATGGGAATGGTGGAGATATTCTGTATAGGTACGGAAACCCTGAAGCATTTGATCATGGTACAGAAGGGGATAGAATTCTATACCAAGCTCATGATGTGAGCTGGATTAATACGGATGATTATCAAGGGGATTTTGTTATTTTTAACAATAAATATATTTATAATACAAGGTCACAAATCCAAATCTGGAATAATCCTGCGGTAGATGGCGATTATGATTTCTCAGAAGAATCATTATTTGGAGAAGAAGATATACTTTGGACATACGATGATGTAGGGTTTTACTCTTCTATAATGTCAAGTGCTCAAATGTTGCCAAATGGAAATATTTTGACTACAGAAGGATTCAGTGGTGAAATATCAGAAATAACACAGACGAAAGAAAAAGTATGGAAATATATCAATCCGGTAAATAGAAATGGAGGACCAGGAATCCAAAGCGGCACCCCTCAGTTTAATTCATTGTTTAAGTCTGTCAGGTACACGGCTGATTATATAGGATTTGAAAATAAGGACCTTAGTCCTGGAGAACCTGTAGAATTGTCCCCAGACTATATCGGTTGTCAGGTATATGAGACTACGGCGTTAGACGATAGTCTTTTGGATGAAAGCAATACCTATATAGTTATTGATCAACGATTGATCTGCACAACTAATGGATACTCCTCAAAACAAGTGTATATTATTGATGTATTAGGTAGAATGATAACTAAGGCCCATATTGATCCTTCTAGAAACGATATTGATATTTCTAATCTTAATACAGGTGTATATTTTGTCTTTAGTATTGGCGAAAAAAGTGTTAGGTTTTATAAAAACTAATATCACTCTGAATATCGTTTTTTCTAAAATATAAGTCTTCTCGAAACCAATTTTATGTTCATACAGTTACTACTATTCATATCTGAATAATATTAGAATGGCAGAAGATCTTACAATTGTAAAAGGTACAAAAGAAGAACAATACAAAACGCTTATACCTCAAATCAAGGCATTGATAACTGGGGAACCTGATTTTATTGCTAATCTTGCCAATATCAGCGCGGCATTAAAAGAGCAGTTTAATTATCTATGGGTCGGATTTTATCTTGTAAAAGAAGATGAATTGGTTTTAGGACCATTTCAGGGGCCAATCGCATGCACGAGGATCAAGAAGGGTAAAGGAGTGTGTGGTTCAGCTTGGGCTGAAAAGAAAACATTCATTGTTCCTGATGTAGATGCTTTTCCTGGCCACATAGCTTGCAGTAGTTCAAGTAAATCGGAGATTGTGATTCCAATAATGCAAGATGATGAAGTAATTGGTGTGCTTGATGCAGACAGTGCTAAATTATCACATTTTGATGAAATAGATCAACGGTACCTTAAAGAGATCGGGGCGATAGCCAGCCAGTTATTTATAAGTTGACTTTCTCAATCTGATAATGTAATAGTACCAATCCTGTAGAGTAGGATTTAGAATCTATCAATTTTAATTTTTTTCTTTGATTAATATTGGTAAATAATGGTTTACCACTACCCAGCACTAAAGGATGAACTGCAATCATTAACTCATCTATTAAATCTAGATTAATAAATGTTGACATAAGATTCGCACCCCCAAAGAACCAAATGTCTTTTCCTGATTGGCTGGTGATATTTTCTATTTCTTCTTTGATATTTTTTGAGATGACAATAGCATCATATTCCTTATTTTGTAAGGTTTTAGAAATTACAATTTTACGTTTATCCTTGAATGCATCAGGAGCCATTTCCAGCAATTGAACATAACTGTGTCTTCCAAAGATTATAGTATCAATCCTATTTAGAAAGTCGGTCATCCCATAATCTTGATCTGCAAAACACCAATCTATTTCTCCATTCGCTCCTTCAATGAATGAGTCAAGACTGCAACATAAGTTAACTATTATTTTTCTCATCTATTTATTTTGGGTCAAGTGACATAACGTAATCATAGCTTTAATTGAGTAGGGATATAAGATTATTTGGCTTCTCTTTCATCTCCTTGGTTACCATAATGTAGCCTTTCATTTTGGCATTGTAAGAGATCAAATAGGATGTTTTGTATTTTTCAAAATACTGCTCTTGCATTGGTTTTGAAAATCGAAAACCAAGTTCCCCATCTTTATTGAGTAGAGAAAACATATGACCATTTGCAGATGTATATGGCACTGTTTTTCCTTTTCTATCAAACCTTTTACATTTTCTCACAAGTTCATCATAAAAGGTTAGTCCAATATTCCAATCTTGTTTCATAATTAAATGTTTCTGAAACATGAATTTAAGAAATAGATTAAACTCTAGCCCTATAGATCAATGACAAAAAAAACAGAGGGTTTTTGCCCTCTGTTTTTGTTATTAAGCTCGATCCTCAATATACAAAGACTTTTTCCCAGAAGAACGGAATGTGAACTTCATGGTCTTACTATCTACTTATTCTTAGGAATGTAACTTTATTATTGTTTCATTCCTTGAATAGTTTTTGCCACCTCATCTTTTACGCTCATTCTATTAAGCTCGATCGTTAAACCTTTTTCGGTAAGATGTTTTGCCTCATTTGGAGGTGAAGGTGGTCGCGGTGATGTGAGACCTATCCCTTTTTTTTGTTAGGCGCTTTTACAGCTTTAGAAACTTTTGTTGCTTTTACTGCTTTAGACGCTTTCACAGATTTAGATGGTTTAGGTGCTTTTACTGCTTTAGGTGGTTTAGGCGCTTTTGTTGCTTTTGTTGCTTTTACTGCTTTTATTACCTTTATTACTTTTGCTACTTTTGGAGGAGGAGGAGGTACATTTCCATTGCCGCCAATGATAATCGAGCCATCATTTTTCACACTCACAATTGTGCCTTTTTCGAGAGAATTCGCCCATTTTGATTTGCCTCCGGGTATTGCAGGGGGCGGTGGAGGCGGCATCATTTTACTTTTGATATCGCCAGGGATTGCATCATATTTTTTGACATATGAATTTCCATCTATATCAGTATAGTGCACCATGGCTTCCTTGAAATAAGAATCCCTAAGCAAATTTTGATCTTGTTCCAATGTCGTTTCTGTCTTTGTATCAGATTGAGCTGTCGCAGGTCGACCAAAGGCAACCAATAAAATCAGAATCATAGGTAGCGTACTTAATACAAGCAAGTTCTTTCTTCTTGCTGTCGAATTTTTTGTCATCATTTCTAGACGTTTTTTAGTTAATGAAAAGTTGATACTACTGGCCAGCGATATCTGATTGTTATTCTTAATCGTATCTAAAAGTAGATACTGATAGTTTTTTACTTGTTGGTATTTATTGATTACAACTTCATCCGCTAAAAATTCATGGTTTAGCTGAATACATTGTTTATACATCTTTAATAATGGATTGAACCAAAATATGCAAATCAAAAACTCAATAAAGATGACATCCAATGAATGTCTTTGATCTGCATGAGCTTTTTCATGTGTTAGTAGTTCTTCATTGATATGACCATCAAGATATTCTTGTTTATTGATGTATATTTTATCTAAGAAGGTATATGGTGCAATTATTTCTTCTACTAATACTAATCTGGTGGTACGGTACGCTCGTGAATTATTCTTGGATGCCTTCCTTATCAGAGATATGATATTTCTACTAAATTGAACAAAATAGAATACTGAGATCAATATAAATATAACAGCAATAGTCATAGGTAAGGAAAGAGAGAAAACAGGTTCTATCTGATCTGTGTTTATTGTAAATTCTTCGATCAATGTTAATGGAGTTGTCCTTTCCATTGAGTTGGATGATTCTGTGCTGTAAGAATATCCAGTAGGTGAAATTGGTATTAGTAAAGATAAAATCAAAGCACCTAACAAGTATACTCTTTTGAATTTGTGCATTACGACATCTTCTATGGTCCATTTGTAAAACAGAAGTAAGATTGCCATGCAAAGTGTAGATTTTAATAAATATATTATCATGATTTACGTTCTATTTGTTGGTCAATAAGAGCTCTCAATTCCTCCAATTCTGTTTTAGACATATTGGTTTTTTTAGTAAAAAATGAAGCAAATTGTGAAGCCGAATCTTCAAAAAAGTTATTCATAAAACCTTGGAATTGACCATTTACATAGTCTTCCTTTTTTACTTGCGCATAGTAAAGACGAGACCTTCCGTCGGACTCATAGTTTACATAGCCTTTGTCTTTCATTCTTTTTAGAAGAGTGGCTATTGTCGTAGCTGCAGGTTTTGGATCTTCATAACAATTGATGAGATCTTTCATGTAAGCTTTGCCAAGAGACCAAAGATGTGTGATTAGTAATTCCTCTGTCTTAGATAATTGCATGAATTTTGTTTTACTTCTACAAATGTAGAATAAATATATTACTTCTACAAGTGTAGAAGTAATATATTTCGATAAAATCAATATAGACTCTTCTACATTTGATAGAAGAACAGGTACGAATAATAGATACTAGATTTATCTTATTGAAGAGGCCATCATCTTTGTTGAAACTAAATAACAAGAAAATGAAAAGGTATTTATCAACAATAGGCATATTATTAACTTTCCAGATGATGTGTTTGAGTCAAGGAAATGAATCATTTAAGTATATATGGGCAAAGGGTGGCATGAATCTTAGGCAACATCCAAAAGTTACCTCAAAAATAATTAGTAAAGTGCCGTATGGTGATAGTCTTATCATATTAAATACGACTAGCATAGGATTGGCAAATTTGCTAATAAAAGCTGGAGAAAAAAGAAGACGATTGTTATTACAGAGCCATTGGGTAGAAGTAGTAGTAAATAATGTAAGAGGATATATGATTGATGGGTTTCTATTGGATTACCCGTGTCCTAAAATAAATGAAACTTTAACCAATTATTTGGATCGAATGGAGATTAAAAATAAGGATAAAAATAAAGAGAAATCTTTTAAAATGGAATTTGGTATAGCCCGTTTTGAATACTTAAATTCTCCGATGCTTGCGTCGGGGTCATAAAAAAGATGTTTTTGCATAAAACGCCTTATCACAAAAAAGATCCGATTTCCGACCTTTAGGTTGGAAAAATTTTGGCTAATGCTCCATCCGCTTGCGGTGGGGTAGTCAAAATTTAGGATCTTTTTTACTGTTATAGAATGAGTTTTACAGATGATCATAAGATTGTTTTTAATAAACAAAATCAAAGAAATAAGATGTATAAGGATCACATATCTTCAAAAAGGAATTACCACGGATTCAGTACTTCGAAATTAATTGTGTTTTTAGATCCTTTTTATAATATACTAACGAGTCCAAGTTTAAAATTAAAAGTTTCAAGTAACTGGAAGAAGTATCTAGATATTTGGGACGGTGCAGGAGAGCGTATCGAGTTCACATTCCTTGATAAAGGTAGTATTATCATGGATTTATATTGTTATTGATTCTAGGTGAATAGTTTACTAATTGATTGTTTTAGAAGTAATTACATTTTGTTTACACTCTTTTACACATATTATTTACTAATTGGGGTATTACAGACGTAAATTAGCTTATGTATTAGATGTGAGATTGATCTTTATAGATAATAAAACTATTATCCTCTTATATAAAGGAAAAAATAATAAAATTGATTAGATGAAAAATATAATTGTAAGATTGTTTGTGGTAATATTAGTTGTTTCGGCAATGCCTAATAATGGTGTTTCACAAGACACTAATGTTGATGGTGTTTGGTTCGATGTATTGCGAGTATATCCTACTCCGACTTTGGAGAGAGAGACATTAACAGCGGCCAAAAAAGTAGTTGATATCCATAAATACTACAAGTCATCTTGGATTAGAGAATTTATATCTGTGGATGTTTTTGCCACAGTAAATGGGAAAGAGAAGAAAGCATCAAGTAAAACAGATGTTCTAACTAAAGAGCAAAAACAAAATATGGAAATGGCTGATATAGGGTCTGGAATATCTGTTTTTGTGCACTATATTCCTGAAAACACTTTGAAAAATAGTGAGCCTAAAGTGTTTGATTTTTCTTTCTCTGTAGATGCTGAAATTGAAGCAGCACACCTCGAGGGGAAAACCCAACTCAAACAATACATGAGCGAGAGAGCTATATCTAAAATAGACAATGCGCTTTTTGAAGATAATTATAAACTAGCGGCGGTTAAGTTTACTGTAGATGAAGATGGGCGAATTGTAGATGCATACGTTTCCAATTCTTCAGACGATAAAAAAGTTGATTCTATTTTATTAGACGCTGTATGTAATATGCCAAGTTGGAAACCTGCAGAATATGCAAATGGTCAGAAAACAAAGCAAGACTTTGTGCTGGCGGTTGGAAGCAAAGAAAGCTGCAATATGAATCTACTCAACATTAAAGACAATAGAAAAATAGAAGAATAATTTTCCAATATTTTTTAGGATGTTATTGTATCTATAGCATGTTGTCTATCTCATTATCATAACATCACCTAATTTGCTTTCAGTGTTTCCTTCGTTGTCCGTCACTTGAACATTATAAACGTATATTCCATTAGCAAGGAGATTTCCATTGTAAAAACCATCCCAAGAAATAACTCCATCGATCAATACTTCTTGAAATACTCTGTTTCCCCAACGGTCAAATATTTCGACTTCTAAGATTTTATCAGAACCATAATCGAATATCAATTCATCATTTACACTATCGCCATTTGGGCTGAAGATATTGGCTACTACAAATACTTGTTCCACAATCTCTACAGTAACCAATATGGTAATTAATTGGCTGCAGCCTTGTTGATTTGTTATAGTTAGATCATAAGAGGTAGTAGAGGATGGATTAGCTGCAGGAGTAGCACAATCGTTACAACTAAGAGAGCTACCATTGGTCCAAGCAAAAGTTACGCTATCTTCAGTTATTGTACCAGCAAGATTCACACTGTCACCAACAGTGATTGTATATTCCATTTGATAAGTAGCGAAATCTATATTACCATCACTAAGAATCTCTTCTGTCATAGATTGGGTACATCCATTTATGTCTTCTACTATAATTTCATATAGACCAGCTTGTAAACTGTCAAGTGACATGTCTACCAAGACAGAACCATTTATTGTTATGCTATAAGGCGCTAATCCTCCTGTTATATTTGATATTGCTATTTGTCCATCATTTATACCTTCACATGAAAGATCCATCGAATTTATTAAAAACAATATCTCATCAGGATTAACCAATGAATAAGAGGTTTCAGTTGTACAACTATTCTGATCAGTCACAGTTAATGAATAATCTCCAGCTATTAAATTTTCTGCAATAGCAGTATTTCCAATATCACTCTGACTCCAGGTGTAATTATATGTAGGCATACCTCCATTTGCTATGAATTCTATTGATCCCAAACCATCAAAACATAGTATTGATTCAACTTCTGTCCATGTTCCGTCTAATGCTGGATTAAGATCCGTTACTTCTACCGTTTCTTGATAGATTGTAGTGCCATCATTATCTATGATAGATATTGTATAAGTATCAGATGAAAGATTTGTGATATTGACCATGTTTTGTTGACTGTCAATTATTACTTCACCTGAAATTCCATTATTTTGACCCACCCAACTTATCGTGTATGGTATATCAATTGTAGATATGATATCAATAGAGAAGCCTCCGATACTATCACCTGCACAATCATTATTTGTTGTTGTAAATGATACCTCGACTTGACATGATATGAAAGTAACAGTTGTGGATATTATACTGTCACAAAGTGCTATAGTTTGGAACGTATCTTGATATGTTCCAGATACGAATTGGTATTGTCCAGCTAAGAGAATACTGTCCCCTTCACATAGGTTAGCAACAGCTGGTTCGTTATAGACTGGTGTCCAACTAATCAATACATTGACTGTACTATCGCACCCATTACTACCCAGCCCTACAAATACTTCAGTGTCTGATAGGTTATTTTGATCATATATAGTTCCATTAATTTCTATAAAATCATCACCACAAATATCAGCGGTATAGGGATTTTCAATAGATGGATAAAAGTTTAAATTGATATTAAGTATGCTATCACATCCAGCAGCACTACCTGTGGCTATTGGTTCAATTCCTACAGGGTTTGATATATCATATTGTGTACCGTTTACAATAATGAAAAAGTCAGGACAATACGTGCCATTTTCATTTCCCTCTGCAGTTTCGATAAAAGTAAGATCAACATTAATTGTTGTGTCACATCCCGTTCCATCCAAAATTATTTGGTCAGATTGATTTGTAAAGTCAAATGTTATCCCACCAATTACTATAAATTCGTCTTCACACAAAACATCATTTCTGTCAATTGTAATTCCTGTGGTTATTGTTACTTGAACATTCACAATACTATCACAACCTGTTGAAGATTGATTCATAAGTGTATCTGAACCGGTTATGTTAGTATCACTGTATGTAGTTCCATTAAGGTTAAGAGTTTCCCCTGCACAGAGGTCTATCATAAGTAAAGTATCTGCAAGAGGATAAAATGATACTTCAATAATTGTCAAACTGTCGCAGCCATCTGGATTTATGAAATTTATTTCATCTGTTGGGTTGTTCTCCCCATAGGATATTCCACCAATCATCGTTGAATCACCTAAGCATATTATAGGATTGATATACACGGTGTCAGCACCTTGGAATATGACTGTAATATCAATAATACTGTCACATCTACTTCCTGGAATCGTATCTTGGTAAGTTTCATTTCCTAAATAAAATTCACGTCCATTTAAGAAAATTGTATCCGTAATACAAGCAGTAGTGTCTAAACTAAATACAGAGTTTGAAAAAGTGAAAATATCTAAAGTGTCAGCATCATTTGAGAAAGTGTAAGAGCATGTACCATCCATTAAACTAGGTATCGTTAATATCCAAGCACTGTCCGTTAATAAACTCAATGAATCATTAGCAAAACCAATGGTATCATTCAAGTTACAAGTAATTAAGTTGTATAAATTAGTTGAAGTATTTACAGTGTCATTTGCTATCAATACACCATCTAGAGAATAGATCTCAATCGGGAATGAAAATGGAGGTGTACCAATAAGGTTGAATGCTATGTCTTGGCACTGTGATTCACATATTGATATTTCTTCTTCGACCATTTCAATCAATGGTCTGCTTATGAAGGTTAGTTCTATTTGTGCAAAATCTATTGGGCAAGTAATACCATCTCCAACAACGTATTGATAAGTATATGAACCTGCAGTAATATTATTTGTGTTTAATATACTTCCAGTCAATCCACCACTCGCATCTAAATCAATAAATGACCCACCTGGATCTTCGTTTGTTAGAAAATCATTTAAATCTAAATCTCCGCCTATGCATAGTGACTCAGTATTATCGTCTCCAGCTGAAACGCTTGATTCAATATTAACTGTGAATATGGCATCATCCATTCCGCATGGACTACTTGCATCGCCAACCGTGAAAGTGTAATTAAAGCTTTGACCAGCAAGACCAGTTGTATTTACCGAGCTTCCAGTTAAAACACCTGATACATCAGTGTCTTCAAAAAATCCAGTTGTATTTGCACCATCAATTAAGTCATTAAGATTAAATATTGTGCCTTCACAAACTGTTGCTGAATTATCATTTCCAGCAAATGCTGCATCAAGAATAACGATTGTTAGTGTTTCTGATTGTTCTACACATGGACCGTTGGCAATTAATAAGTATTCGAATTCATATGTGCCAGATGGTATTCCATTAAAATTAACGGAAAAAGGATTACTAAGGTCTACTCCAAGCAGATCAACGTCTGACCAAATTCCTCCCAAGTCTGGATTCCCTATAAGTAAATTAAAATCTAAGTTTCCTGGGTTCGAACAATATTGAACAATATCAGTTGTCCCTGCATTATTTTGATCGTTGACTATTATAGTAATTGTTGCTACTTCTGGTGGACAAGGTGCTGTCCCAGTTACAGTATATGTGAAATCGTATGAACCTGGAAGTACATTTTCAAAATCCACAGATAAGGGATTAATGTTTATATCCACACCTGTCCCATTAATATCTGCCCAAAGACCACCTGCATCAAAGGTCTGTAACAAAGTTTCAATATTGTAAGTAGAACCATCATTACAAACATCAAGTAAGTTGTCAATCCCAGCATTTGGTGGAACGACATTATCAATTGTAATAGAATTCACAGATGTACAAAGGTTAATATCTGTAATAGTTACATTGTAACTGCCTGGAGAAAGACTTACGGTTTGTGTAATCGCACCATTACTCCATATATACGAGCTGTACGATTCATTAACACTAACAGATACTTGGCCATTGTCACATACAGTTGGAGATACAGGGTCAAAGGTGATATCTGAATCTGGAAAAGGTAATATTATTATGTCATCTGAGTCAGTACATCCATTCGCATCTGTTATTGTTACAGTATATGTACCTTGGCCAACAGTAATCGTTTGTGTAGTCTCTCCATTGGGGTCCCATAGGTAATCAACATTAACAAGAAACCCCGCATCTATAGTGGTCGTTTCAGTTGGACATACACTTATATCTGGCCCAAGATCTACACTAATAGTAGATGGTGCATCAGAAACTGTGACAGTAACACATATATTATAATCTAGAACAACCGCGTCTGACGTAAGCGAAGTTTGTCCTGCTGAACAGAAGATATTCATTACAGGTACTATATCCACTGATAAGTTTTCACCAAAATCAAAATCACCATTGTATGATAAGTTTTGATTCGTAAATGTATTGGTGTTTGGCTCGCCAAGAAGATTGGCGGTATTACATGATGCAGGAGCAAAGTCCGGGCAGCCTAAGGCAATATTATAATAATAGGGAAAAGGAGCAGGACAATCAGGAGGCAGATTACTCAAATCAACCCCCAATGCACTTATTACAATAGTGATATTTGATATTATTTTGCACGGTCCATAATCTGAGGCTAATGGTAAAGTAAAATTATGCATACTCCCCTGGCTATGATCTATCGTACTTCCTGAAGGCGTCTCGAAATCTTTTCTTTCTAGATCCTCTACGGCAACATCTTCAGTTTGACAAGGCAAGTTTACAATTTGACTAATACCAAATTGTAAACTGAATATTGATATTGTAAGGAAAATGGCTATTCTAAAGGCTATTATTTTTCGGGCAATAAAGAGAGGGCAATTATACTTTTTCATTTGATTTTCTTACTTAAATTCGATTAAGACTATGGCCGATCTTAAAATAAGTGTGAAAATTACACTAACTTTTTAAACTTATTTGAACAAAGCGGCGTAAAATTAATTAGAAATTGCATTAATTTTTGTGTTGATAGACTTACTATCTGTTTAATATACTGTGATATATATATGAATAAAAATAAATGCATAACATAACTTTAGTTGAAGACTAAATTTATACATTAGGAATGATGCATTAATAAAGTGCGTTTTACTGTGCTGATATTTATTCATTCTCCAAGGCAAAAAACGTAGGCTATGCATCGCATAGGCGAGGCTTTTTAACGCAGAAGAAGGGAAAAAGATCAAGCTGAAGAATGTAACTTTATTATTGTTTCATTCCTTAACATGTTTTATAATATGAATTCATGAGAACTTTTTTTAGTGAAATTAGTGGCGATAAACAATCAACTCTACTACATCATTATTGTTGGAGACAAGAAACCCAGCCCTTTTATTAGGCCCAACATGAATCAATTCTAAACCTCTAACGTCCTTATGGAGGAATAAACCACTATATTCTATTTGAAGATTAGTTTTAAATTTTCCATCATTTACCCCTTTTAAAAACAAACCTTTCCCTGCATCGTATAGAGGCGTTTCTACTTCAGTTTGTTTTAAGTTTCCAGCAACTATAAGGTCAATTTTGTTGTCTTTATCAAAATCTTTAGCAATGATTCCATTTATTGGAGCCAATTGTACTTCTTTTGGTAAACTTATCATTTCAAAAGTTCCGTCACCATTATTTTTAAGATAAACACTTGAAAAATTATTTGCTTCGTATTGAATAGAATTAGAAAGTTGATCTTCCTCATAGATGTCTTCTAAACTCGCAGTTGCAAATCCTTCATATGTGGGGAATTTATCTGCAATGAATGGCATCTGCTGAGATGAGCATTCCTTCCCTCGAACAGGAACTTTCTTCCCGTTATATATTTTGCTTAGAACTATATCTAGCTGATCATTCTCATCAAAATCATTAGCGTAGATATACAAGGGTTTCTCTTCTGTAGGGTGAAATTTATTATTCAATCCAATATTTCCAACTATAAAATCATCATCTCCATCTTGGTCAATATCAGATTTTAACAGACTTGACCACCACCCTTTAGAATTTTGAATAGACATTGACTTAGTCTTGTTTGTAAAGCCATTACCATTATTTCTAAATAGAGTAATCGGCATCCATTCTCCAACCACAATCAAGTCCATATTACCATCGTTATCTGTATCGGTCCATTCTGCAGCGGTAACCATACCAATGTTTTCTATTTCTGGAGCTAAGGCTTTTGTCTGATTTGTAAATGTTCCATTGTCGTTTACAAGTAAATAGGATGAAGGAGCAATCGGATACTGGCCAGGGGATGTTCGACCACCGACAAAAATATCTAAGTCACCATCTTTGTCCCAATCCATCTCGGATATTACTTTAGTGCTTGTTTTCATTTTTGGTAATCGATCTCTGGCATGTATGAAATTTCCTTTTCCATCATTTAGGTATAGTCGATCTTGTAGTAAAGACTCTTCTCCTTCTAGGTCTCCACCACCGCCACTAGCGACATATAAATCTAAATCTTTGTCTCCATCAACATCGATAAATTTGGCACCCGTATCTTCATGAGGGGCACTCACTTTAAAAGCGGACATAGCATGAGCATTAAAATGACCACTACCATCCTGAAGGTATAATGCTCCCTCTTGATCTTTGGCCCCACCTATGTAAAAATCCTCTGTTCCATCTCCATTTACATCACCAACTGCAATCGATGGTCCTATTGTCGATTGACGATGGGGTAGTAGAATCTCTTTTTGGAAATCATTGAATCTATTCTCCTCGTGTTTAAACTGAGGGTGTAAATAGCTAGCACTGAGATTCGCGAATAATGGAATTACCTTTTTCTTTTCTTCTGAAATAATAGTAGTTTTTTGTTTGTCTATTATATGTAGTTCATTGATTTTAGGATTTGGAATAACACTTTTCTCGCCATTTACCCATATTATTTCAAGCTTTTCAATTTTGTCTTGGTTGCCTAAACCAAAATGTACAATCGGCTCGACTGAAGATTGGAAACCTCGAGTAAAGGCATAATCAGCGGATTGCATTTTATCACCATAGTATCTGTCTCTTATACACATCTGACGCTGCCGACGAAGAGGATAGTGTAGA
>CAJXUU010000010.1 GCA_913061325.1 uncultured Saprospirales bacterium
TATCCTCTTCGTCGGCAGCGTCAGATGTGTATAAGAGACAGCTCTTGTTCTATTTCTTCATCAAAGTCTAGTGCATCATCTGGTATGATGACTACTTTTTCGTACCTCGTCCAGCTGAATGCGAACAAAGTCAGAGCCAAAGCCATAGCCAATCCGTACCCGAAGATAGAACTTGTCTTACGCATTACATCTGCTTCTGGATACTTGTTTCTTGATTTGAGATACGAACTTATATTGCTATCATCATACTTAGTACTTAAATCAGAATCTCCTTGTTTCTTGATGTAAGTTTTGTAAGCAAAAATAATAGCAGCAGTAAGAAGTACCAAACCTAGCATAAAAAGAGCAACGGTCTGTCCCGTTAGTGATAAATCTCCCATTGTTAGTGTTTAATAATTTTATAAAAAGCTGTCAATCCTATGATTGAGCCGATAATATTAGCAATAATATCTAGAATCTCAAAATACCTTCCTGAATTCATTTGCCATTGTAAGAATTCCATAAGGAGTCCTAAGGTGATGGAACCATAGAAAGCTATCCGAGCACCCTTGACTTTGCCAACTTTAGCACTCAATAATTTAGACCACAAAAAAACTAAAATTCCGTAAGAAACCAAATGCGAAAGTTTATCAAAATTCGCAAAATTCGTCCAACTCGATTTCGGTATTGCCTCTTTAGGCACTAGCGACGCAACCAAAATGAATATAGTCCATATAAAAGCTGCAATTCTTGTCGTCATAATTTCAAATAATCATTCAAAAACTAAAATCAGAGATAACCCTAATTCCGCTTTTATTTAAGATGCACAAGAAGAAAATTGTGGTGTGTCAATTATAAAAATAATTAATTTAATTATAATTTGATCAAGCCCACAATATTCATGCACCTTAAAGAAGTGGAAAGATCAAGCAATCATTGCTTTATAATCCTCTGCACTTAATAACCCTTCAAGCTCAGACTCAACCGTAGGTCTTATCTTTACTATCCACCCATCGCCATATGGATCAGAATTTAATAATCCAGGTTCGTCACCTTCAGATTCATCAATCTTTTCGTTGAATTCTAATACTTCTCCTGATACAGGCATGAAGAGATCCGAAGTTGTTTTTACTGCTTCTACTGTACCGAAAACTTCGTCTTTAGCGACTTCTTCCCCTACAGTATCTACCTCAACATATACCAATTCTCCTAATTCGCTCTGTGCGAAATCAGTAATCCCGATAGTTATTGAGCCATCTTCTTCCATTCGCACCCACTCGTGTTCATTTGTGTACTTTAAATTATCTGGTGTATTCATTTTGTATTTATTATTCTAAGTTGTTGGTTAGGTTTTATATTTCTCTTACATAATTTTACTTTCTGAGTAAAGTTCCACCCCCTAGCCCCCTTCGAAGGGGGATTATTTAGCATGACTCGAGCTCTGACTATTTCAAACGAACTTATGTCTAGTGTGGGAATTATTGCTGTGCAATAAACTCCGTGACTCAAGTAGATCAAACGCTATTGCTGGGAGTTATTGTTTTGCAATAAACTCCTTGACTCAAGCAGATCAAACGCTATTGCTGGGAGTTATTGTTTTGCAATAAACTCCTTGACCCAATCAGTCGTTACTGATTTTGGTCTTTCTAATGGGAATCCCATTGCTCTACTCCATACGAGTGCAGAAAGAACACCAAGTGCTCTTGATACACCAAACAGTACTGTGTAGAAGCTATATTCTTTTAATCCATAATGAACCAGAAGTGCCCCTGAATGGGCATCAACATTTGGATTCGGATTTTTTACTTTTCCTAATGCGCCTAATATTCCAGGCACTACATCAAACATATTCCAAACTATATTAACGTAATCATCGTCCTTGATATATTCTTCAGCAAAAACTTTTTGTGCTGTAAATCTTGGATCTGGTTCTCTTAATACTGCGTGACCATAACCAGGAATTACTTTTCTAGCCGCTAATGTTTGATTTACATAATCTGCGATTTGTTCTTTTGTAGGTTTCGTAGTGCCTAACTGCTCGCACATCTCAAATATCCATTTGATTACTTCTTGATTTGCCAATCCGTGAAGTGGCCCTGCCAA
The DNA here is from genome assembly GCA_913061325.1 of uncultured Saprospirales bacterium. GTDB lineage: Bacteria > Bacteroidota > Bacteroidia > Chitinophagales > Saprospiraceae > CAJXUU01. The sequence goes on from CAJXUU010000010.1 coordinate 2,083, forward strand.
TGCATTCATTCCTGATGCAAGTGCATAATAAGAATCACTCAAAGTAGATCCAGTTAAGTGCACACTATGCGCAGAAGCATTACCGCCTTCATGGTCAGCATGAATAGTAAGATATAGTCTCATAAGAGACATGAAATCTTTGTTTTTCATCCCTAGCATGTGTGCGAAGTTCGCTGCCCAATCCAACGATGTATCTGGTTCGATGTGATTTCCACCATGAAAAGTACGTCTATATATATATGCCGCTACTCTTGGAAGTTTTGCAATAAGATTCATCGCATCTTCATAGGTAGCATCCCAATAGTCAGTTTTACTCATACCTTCAGCATACCTCTTAGCGAATACGCTCTCGCTCTGCATAGATACAATCGCCATACTAAATTGTGTCATAGGATGGGTATCAGGAGATAGCGCATCAAGTGCTGCAAATGTATGCGCAGGTACTTCTGCCCTTTTTTCCCATTCGTCTGTAAGCCAATCTACTTGCTCCTTAGTCGGTAATTCACCAACAAGCATCAACCAAAATAATCCTTCAGGAAGTGGTTCTTTATCTCCATCTGCTTTTGGTAGGAGTTCTCTTAATTGTGGAATATTATATCCACGAAACCTGATACCTTCATTTGCATCTAATTGAGATGGATCCCAAACCATAGACTTCACACCTCTCATTCCTCCAAAAACTTGAGTAAGAGTAACTTCTCCTACTACTTTATCCCCATGTTCTTTTAATAGTGCTTTTGATTCTGCATAAAGGGCAGTAGCCTTTTTTTTAAATTTCTCTTTTAATGGATCCATTCGCTCGGGTATTGTGTATTTTCTTCTTTTAATTAATTATAATTTGTCTTGCCTATTTATAAAAGCTAAAAAGCAAAATAAAGTTCTGTGCATTGCTTTTAAATAGGGCACTAAATTACAACAAATGAATTGTATTACAACTAAATAATGCGGGGATATATAAAGTTGTTTCAAAATAATCTCAGAATGTCAGTAAATACAAGTATTCTGACTTAACAATAACATATGTAATTTTATATATATTTGTGTTTTTTATAATATGTTTTCAACTTTGGATCTATATTTTATGGCTAAAACAAATAAGGAATACAAGATCTTGGGTGTCGATCCAGGTACAAATTTGCTAGGATATGCAATCTTACATGTAAGTGGCAAAAAGATTAGCTTGCAGACAATGGGCGTCCTTAAGCTTAAATCCTATGAAGATCATATGACCAAATTGAAAGAGATATTTCTCCAGCTTCAAGAAATAATAGAAACTTATCTTCCCTCTCAAATGGCTGTTGAGGCTCCTTTTTATGGCAAGAATGTACAATCAATGCTTAAACTAGGGCGTGCACAAGGAGTAGCCATGGCTGCAGGAATCACTATGGGACTAGAGATAACTGAATACGCGCCTAAAAAGATAAAACAATCTGTAACAGGAAATGGAAATGCCTCCAAAGAACAAGTAGCTGCAATGTTAGAGAGTATCCTAAACATAAAAATCACTGATGGGCCACTTGATGCTACCGATGCATTAGCTGCGGCGGTTACACATTTCAATCAAAATTCTGGGCCACTTGCTGGTAAAAAGAACTATAAGGACTGGGGCAGTTTTCTAAAAGAAAATCCTGGGAAGGTTTCTAAATTAAAATAAATGCATCTTAGAATCTTGTATTTACAACATTATTAGATGCTGATCCGAACCTATACCTCATTCCAAAAAACATATACATAGAGAAATTACTATCTCGAAGTTTGTTATTTAGGAGAACATCTTCTACTGAAAGATCGCCTTTTGGAATATTGATTCTATCTTTTGTGATGCCATAAAAGATTCCTGTGTAAAAGTTGAAGCCTTTAAATAAATTGACATCCACACTAGGGCTGATATCAATACTATATCTATCTGGTCTTGTAATAAATTGACTTACACCAGCATCAAAATCAATATTCCCCCATGGTTTCACTATCCGATAGTCGATCGATAATCTATGTCTTGTCAACAATTCTGTAGATTTAAAATAAGAAGTAGTATCTATATAATCATTGTACCTAGCTCCAATTTCATACCTAAAAGTAAAGTTATGATCCGCCACTTCAGAATATGGAAATATATTAAACTCTATAGCCGGAGAAACAGTAATACTGTGATCGTAGTTTTCAAATATGCTTCTTGTATATCTTAAGATCCCACCAGCTGACCAGTGTTCATCTAGACTCTTTACATAAAGCATATTTCCATAGAATGAATTCTGTAGATTAGAAATAGTTTCCTCTTCATCACCTTCGCCTATTATAAAATTACTTTCATTTCTATTGTAGTTTATTCTTGCAAAGAACTTATGATCTTCTATCGTTCTATTAGCACTTATATTAAATCTTAGATTTTGAGAATTAAATTGCGATTCTCTATTTATGTTACCATTAACACCCAAAGAAAAAACCCAATCATTCCATGGATCTACTGAAATCATATCTTCAGTAGATTCATTTTTTTGAGATACGGAATAATTTATATCTCCTGCCTGTCCTTCATCTACCATATACTTGAGAAGAGCTAGTTTAAGGTGTTTCACTATTTCTATTCTCCTATCATCTTCTACTGCGTTTGCATCAGTGAAAAATTTCAATTCATAAGACTCCTCTTCTGATTTTTTATTCTCGATAGTCATGGTGTATTCTCTTCCACCGCTACCTGTTCTTTGGTTTATTAAAAGCATGTATAATTCTGAAGATTGACGATCCAACATAAAATCCACAAAATCAATCTCAGATTTTATATAAGTCATATCACAATAAGTCCTACAATCAAGAAAAAGTTTTGGCCTTTCTTGGGCTGATAATAAAACAGTAACAAACAGGAAAATAATCGTATTGATATATTTCATGAGGATTAGTTTAGTAGTTATTCTAATTAGGATTTGATCCTTGGTGAAACTAAAAAGAATAAGCTATCCAAAAACTAAATTTGTGTTAACGAGTGTAAAAGTGTGCTTCAACACCTATTTACCACATCCAATTGGACTCCCTGGAGGCATATCAGCCAACCCAGGTAATGTTAACATCTCTGGATCATTCATTTGATCTATCATGACATTGAGATACATGTTATTAGCCTTTATATTAGCATTACTGCTTAATTTATCAAGATAACTAGATTGAATCTGCTTCAGAAGCATTAATGCCATTGCTGATACCTGCTTGTTGATTTTTTTATTTTTTGCCAACTTTAATAGGTGAATTATGAGCACTTTTCTTGGGATGAGGGATAGTTGTGTTTCATATCCTTGTTTTGCGCCAGCATTGGTAAACACTCTTGAAGCTATAGCTGATAGGTACTCTACTAACGAAATTTCTTCTTGCAAATTAATTCTTGCTAATCGATCTGGATGTAGCATGACTGTCAACACAAAGTTAGTGTACGCCTCTGCTCCATTCAACGGATCAAAAACCATATTCATATCAGAATCAAATGATTCTCGATTTCTCCCAAAACCTTTTGCAGAGGGTAAAATCTTATTCAATGCAGATTGTGGAAAAGATAATTCTTGATACGACAATGTATTAAGAAGTTCCTGTGTAGCCTTATATTGTACAGCGGTAGATATCGGCGTATTTATCGGTTCTTCGAACCCTTTGACAGCATAGTTATAATCTACACCACCTATTATCTTGGCAACTCCTTCAGCTTGGTATCTATGCATTAGGTAGGCTGGAACTAATACTTTTTCTAATTCCGAATATGGAGTTCCATCTGAAATTGAATTTTCCCCAAATTTATCCAATGTGCTTTTCCTTAGAATCATCAATCGTTTTAATTCCTCTATTGGATCATTACCATTGTCCCATAAGTGAGCTTTTGGATGTGCTCCTCCCATGGGTCTAGCATCAGAATCTGACATGTACAATAAACCTAGTTCTTTTGTTTCTTTTAGAATGCTGTGCAATCCATTTTCATTTTCTTTTCTATCATTGAATTCTGTGTACCCATAGGTAATTGTTCGTTTATCCCATATTCCAATCTTATCATCGTATGCATCTGATAGGTCTATCTGTCCGCCATTTTCCTTGATCAACGGATGTGGATAATCCATTACTGAAGCTCTATCGTTACAACTTGCAGCAAAATTATGTGCTAGACCTATTGTATGACCTACTTCATGGGCTGATAATTGACGTAATCTTGCCAGTGCCATTTCAGTCATTCTCGTATAATTATTCGCATCGGCATAAGGAGAAAGAATTCCTTGTGCAATCATGAAATCCTGCCTTACTCTTAATGAACCTAGAGAAACATGCCCTTTAATTATTTCCCCTGTTCTTGGATCAACAACGGATGCTCCATATGACCAACCTCTCGTGCTTCGATGTACCCATTGAATCACATTGTATCTTACATCAAGTGGATGTGCATCAGCAGGTAATTCTTTGACTTGAAATGCATTAATAAAACCAGCCTCTATATAAGCTTGATTCCACCAAGATGCTCCTTCTATCAAAGCCGATTTAATAGGTTCTGGACAGCCAGCATCCACATAATAGACGATTGGTTCTACTGCTTCAGATGCTGCTGTTCCAGAATTTTTCTTTTCTAATCTGTGCCGAGTTATATACCGCTTTGCCATTGGCTCATGAATCGCTGTGGCATAGTCGTAATATAATATATTATTGAATCCAGAATAAGGATGAAATGCGCGTGGAGTGTAATTATCATCAGGCAGTGCAATAAAAGATTGGTGTTGCACTATTGTCACAGCATCACTGGACGGTGTTACTGTTCGTAAATATTTACCTGTAGCCTCTCCTCCAAAAGTCAAAATCGATTCGAATTCTGTATTCTTTGGAAATGAGTGCAATCCTTCTTTTCGTACAACAGATCTCTTTTTATCCAACTTGTAGGTTCCTTCTTTTCTATCTTTTAACAATCGAGTAATCTTGTTTGCATCTTGAAGTAAGAAAGGTGTGAGATCAATAGTAATATAAGAACCTGTTTTTTTAACGATATCAAAACCAAATAAAACCGAACTGGCGAACGCCTCTCGAACAGCTGCTTTCTCTTTTTCATTATTGCTTTCAGCACGATATTTCATATTTGGTTGTTGGAGCAAAAGCTTGTTCCCTTGCTTCACGAATTTTACTATCCTAGTATTGTGAATTTTTCCTCTATCAAGTCCTAGATCATTCGATCCGACTCCCCCTGCAATAGCATTCATATACAAGAACTCTTTATCAAGTTCCGTAACGGTAAGGCTTACTGTTCCTTTTTCTTCATCGTATTTGTATTCAAAAAAAGGTGTCTTATCAGATTCGTTTTGTGCAAACAATAATGCCGGAACTAAGAACAACATCAATATCGAGTAGCTAGCTATAATTTTCATGTAAATATATTTAAGTGGCCTAAGGTAATGATTTTGTATATTGAGTCCACTACGAAAAGTATCAATTTCTTCAAAATGAATTATTTTGGATGAGATTTGTATTTTTTGAAATTCAGTGATGCCTGAGCATCAGTTAATTGAAATAAATGAAAATATCGCCAAAAGAAACATTTTTAGTGTTGAGGAGTTTTCGGAGTGGACTCTATATTGTAATCTCAACAATATAATATGAAACAGCTTTTTCTATCTATCATTTCAATTTCTATATTATTCTCTTCTTGCAAAACCTTAGGAGAATTGGGATTAAAACCATCAAGCTTAGAAACTGTGATGGCCCTCAAAAATATCCTCGACAGCAGTACATTCAAAGCGATAAAAAAACTTAAAAATATCAATGAGGTTGGTCTTGAAAATACACTACCTAGTGAGGTTGGGACAGTTCTAAAAACACTAAAAACGGTAGGTTACGGTGACGAAGTAGAGAAAATGACAAAATCTATAGGTCAAGCATCTACATTGGTATTAGTGGAAAGTGAAGAAATAATAGGCGATGCTATAAGTGAATTGAAATTTACTGACGCTGTAGCAGTAGTTCTTGGTGGTGAAGATGCGGCTACAAACGTACTTAAACGTGCTATTTACAGTACCGTTAAAAAAAGATACAGTGCAAGACTCAGACAAGAACTAGATAAAACGGACGTAAATACATATTGGCCCATCGCAGCTGGAGCCTACAACATTTTTGCAAAAAACAAAATGGAAGGAACTCTATCTGATTTCTTAGCCAAAAGAGCAGTTGATGGACTCTTTTTAGCTATTGGAAAAGAAGAAGCCAAAGCAAGAACAGACTACAAAGCCATAGGCAATACCGTTGTCACTAAAGTATTTGATTACTATTCTAAAAATAAATCCTAGAACCAATACCTTTCTTACTCTTCTATTCTACAAATTCCTTCAATGGTAAGGCTAGAACTATTCACTACAGAGCTAACTCCTATATCAGAAATAACATTAATATCTCTTAACGTCAGAGTCCCATTGTTTTTGATGACACCTATACTAGAATCTGTATTTTCTATTACAAATCCAATTAGTGATACCGTTTTACCTCCATTTATTATGAAGGTTGGGGCATTACCTTCTGAAGTTATATTAATATTATCAGTAGGATTTGCTATTATCACTATACTTTCATCAATCACTATAGAGCCGGATCCAATATTGATAGAAGATAAAATAGTACTCTCCAAGTAAATCGTATCACCTTCAACTGCACAGCCTAATGCAGACATTAATGTGCCATAAGTATCAACAAAGGCGCTATTATCTACAGTTAGGTCGCAATAGTCATCTAGACATATTTCTATTCCCCACGAATTCAAAGCGCCACCATCAGCATCAAAATCATCAAAAACAGAAAGCATCCATTCACCCTGAATTTGTTTCGTGTCAAATGCTGTCAATGAATTATCAGGTTGATATGAACCTCCATTTGTTGGAGGGCAAGGATAATTATTATTGAGTGCTTCATCATCGAAGTTGATATTGAAGTTATTTTGATTATTACACGGATCAGCCCAGAAACCTAAACTTGTATTATCTGGAGCAATCAAAGTAAAGTTAAGGTCAGAAATATAGGAATGTGTACCTACCAAGCTAACAACATTAAGGTCGGTAACTATTCCTTTATCTAATATATTAAGAGACGAGATTATAGTTGGTGTCCCATTGGAAGAAATGATAATTGGCAAATCACTAGCATTTTTTACAAGACAAACACCCGTTTCAAATGTCCATTCGTTTGACCAAGGCGTAACCCCGCAGCTATTTGTACTTCTAACTCGCCAAAAATAGGTAGTTGCTAGCGACAATTCTGGAGAAACAACAACCGAAGTCGAAGATGTACTTCCACTAAAAATTATATTTCCACCATTAGTTAACGTACTAACTTGATATTCATAATTTGTTGCACCTGGAGAGTTATTCCATGATAATGTTGGTTCTGTAACAACTCCTGTAGATCCATCAGCAGGAGAAGATAAAACAGTGCTGACACCAGCATTTTCAACTGTCAAGTTGTATGTTGTTTCTTTTGTTATAGCACCTGAAACTCCAGTGATTTTTATTGTAAAGTTACCTGATAGACCATCTAAATCATCAATTGTAATAGCAGTATTATTGCCAGGTGTTATTGGATTTGTTGTTATAGCTGCTGTTGCTCCTCCAGGAAGGTCTGTTACTGTAAGAGTTATAGGGTCAGTAAATCCAAGGATTGATGCTGATTCTAGTGTAAAAGGGATAGTAAGGTCATCACATGTCGATCCTGAATTAGGATTCGTATTAATTGAAAAAGAAGGACTGCCACTATTGATTGTTATATCGGTGTCGTTAATATCAAAAAATACATTGTCACTACACTTTACCATTATTCTTGCAGTTGTTGTAATCCCAATAGGAACACTTGCAATTGCAGATCCATCATTTAGAGTAGATGATAACATAGTTGTCGGATAAGTGAGTCCTCCATCGTAAGAAATTAAAATATCGACGTTATTACAACTTACTGGTGCTATATCTGTATTCGATACATCCCAAGTAATTGTTACATTTTCTGACTCCAACCAAGTTGTTGCTGTATTTTGTGAAGTCACTAAAAATGGGCCCGCACTACCTTCGACATCAAGCGTTATGTCTTGCTCATCTGTACATCCAGGTGCAAAAGTATTGTCTCTCACGGTCACTCTAAAATCCATATTCCTATTTACTGTAGGAAGTACTTCCCATTGAAAAGGGACACCTGTTGTTATTGCTGCTATATTAGGAAAATATCTTTTCGAATCTGTTGTTGCAAATATGGACCTAAACATTGGCCCTTGAGCATTTGTCCCAGCTGGTGGCATTACAGGACCTACTTCATTATCCATTTGGTCCCAATTGTAAGTCAAGACATCACCATCTCCATCCGTAGCCACAACATCTAACACAAACGGAGTAGAATGGGGTATTGATTTATTGGTCAAAGCATTAGCTACCGGAGCAACATTACTTAAACTTATCACCGCATGACAAGAATTTGAAGTCAGTTCAGCATTCATCTCTTGAACACTAATCGCATGAAAATAGGCATCACTATTGTTTTGTACATTTGGCGAACAAATCCCAGCATATCCCATGATTGTACTTGCGCTTCCTGGCTCCATCGCTGTTGAATTATTTCTATTACAAGAATTATTCTGTGTATGATTACCGCCTAATTGATGCCCTATTTCGTGTGCTACATAATCAATATCAAATGGGTCTCCTTCAGGTGTACCAATTCCAGTGACACCTCTTGCTTTAAATCCATTAGCACATATTACACCCAAACTAGCAAGGCCACTTCCACCAGTACTAACAATATGACCAAGATCATAATTTGCAGAACCAATGACCGCATCTGTATTGGTCTGATTTTGACTAATCATCGAACCGGAACTTGATCCAGAGAATGGGTCAGTGGCAGGATCATAGTAGAATATGGTATCTACATTATCAATTAAGATAAGTCGCATTGTAAGGTCTTGTTCGAATACATCATTAACTCGATCTACAGTAGTAACAACAGCAGACATAACTAAAGCCGAGTTTGCAACACTAAATGCACCATGATAATTTGAATATTCTCCTGTAGTAGTCATAGAAAATCTATAGGATCTGAAAACGCAATCGCCAGATCTTGAATCATCATCATGTATATCATCTTTAATAGATAATTTTTCTTGTTCAAAATCACATGCCCAACTTTCATTTGCTGAGAAGTCATTTCTTCTATATATGATCTTATGGTTTTTATCATTTCTCTGTAGATGATCGATATATGTTTGCCCTTTTTCATCTGTTATAGTTGCTCTTAATCCATGGACAGTATAGTTGATTCTAATTCTACGGACAGGGTTGGATATGCTGAGTCCATGAAAAGTTCTGATTTGATCATATCGGCTTGCCAATCCTGGCTCCATCATTTGGTATCTTACTATACTGAATTCATCCATCGTACCATCTGCCATCATCACACTGATAAGTGTAGGTCGATCAGTTTCAGGATTAAATTTTAATTCATCTGGTGCACTCCACAGAATATCTTTGATCTCAGTATCATCAACATTTGCTGTGATAAACTTATCTGGATTGATGTTTCTTTCTCCTCTTATTGGAATAGATAAATTGTCTACTTGATTCCAAGATTGGCTAAAAAGAGGGAGGGATAGAACAGTAAAAATAACAATACCAATATATCTCATACAAGATGATTTGAATAATTAAGAAAAATTCTCGGTAGGATCTATTAAAGGGTAGGTTGCAAATTCAAAAGAAAAAATAAAAAAATAATTTTGAATTATGAACGCAAAGTTAAAATAGATATTAGTAAATACATGTCTTTTTATAAAAAAATCTACTCATGTCAATAATATAACAATATACATAGAAGAAAAGTCTAAATTGCTAAGGATCAAGCAGCGTAATCCATCTAAATGAGGTCTAAATACCAACTACTATTTCAAAACCAACGAAAAATGACTGATCGTAAGATTTCCCTTCTGTACCGAAGTGTATTGTTCTTCTTTGTATTCTTACTTTTATCAATTACAACAACCGCTCAAGTACCTACAAACGACAGCCCATGTATCAATACTGCTACTCCTCCATATGATCTTACTGGTGGTGGGTCACATAATGGAACTACTTGTGGCGCATTAGGACCAGACGATCCTGGGCCAATATTTGGGATCGCTGATTTTGAAAATGTGGATTGTAGTGGCCAAACAGAAGATGCATCTGTATGGTATATATACAACCCTACTGAAGATGAAGAAGGTTTGAATATTATTTTGGAAGATGCCGGGGCAAATGGACCAATGTCTTTAGAGTACTATTCTGGGCCAATTGATGGTGGTTGTGACGGAAATTTAACCCTATTAGGTTCTTCTTGTAATTCTAATACCGCTGATATCAAAATAGGAAACTGCTTTGATCTTGGTGATGTATTATATGTGAAAATAACTACTGATGATGCGAATACAGACTGTGGGGAATTTATTATTTCTATTATTCCAGCTACTTGTGGTGAAATGTCCGATGATTGTATAGACACAGCGAATTCAGATCCAATCATGCCGATCACTAATCCTGAATTTATGATAGATTACTATTGTATTCAAGGATGTCTAGACTATGCATGCCCTGAGGAGGATGCAATGGGTGGATGTGGAGAATTTACGCAGGCACCTACAGTATGGTTCAAAATAGAAACCGATTCCCTAGCAGCTCAAATGTTTACAACTATAGAATCTTTTGGTAATTGGGATCCAGTTTGGTCCTTATACTCGGGAAATACTTGTGACAGCCTTTCGATGATTAATTTTGGAGGCACGCCTCCTTGCAGTAATGGAGACAACACACCAGATTTACATCAATGTAGTATTTTTGAAGAAGTAAATACATATTGGATTGCCGTCACTTATGATCCTTCTTGGTTACCAAGCACTGGACTAGACGATGGGTCATTTGAATTATGTGTGGCAACATATAATAATCAAATTTTTTGCTTGGGAGAAGACGATGATGAAGAAAATTTTTGTAGCGACGAATCATTGATAATAGAAGTGACCGAAAGGGAAGTGGAAAACGAGCCGCTGGAAGGTCCTTTTTACCAAGGAGAAGAAGTAACCATTAGTATAAGTTTTTTTTATGACGCGTCTGATTCTGGTGCAGATTGGTTAATAGGTATTGTTCCAGTTTTTGGGAACGGATGGGATTTGTCAAATTTTATATTTTCGGATAATCCACCTGTTGGTAATGGACAAACAGCGCAGTGGTATCAAGAAGGGTCCGAAACTGCACCCATTATCAAAGAACCAAATCCTATACTTTGCACATTTGTAAACGAGGATGGAGAGCTTACCCTTTGTAATCAATTATGTAAGCCATGTGCAGATTGTCCAGAATCTGGAATGGCTGTAGGAGATTCTCTACCTAGTGGATATTTCTGGGTTTCAGAAGGTGGGAATCCAGGTTGTGATAACGATGGTTCTCCCGGAGAAGGCTGGGGAATCGGCAGTACACAAGCCCAAATAGAATGGGACTTCACCTTGAAAGTGAAAGAATTTGAAGATCCAGATAGTTGTGTATTTTTTACTGATTTAAGCATCTCATTTCAAACCTTCTCTCATGGCACGGTAGGTTGTTGGGATGATCCTGTAGGAGAGTGTATTCTAGATAGAGCAATGTACAGTCCCGATTGGAAAATGGATTGCATCTTACCTCCTAATGTCAATGGAAATAATCAGGAAATATGTCATGATGGTGAAATAAATATAGAAGTGTCTACTGTTGATGGGTCAACACTACAAATCCAAGTAGATGTCATCGATAATCCAAATGTGCAAGGTGAAAATAGCTATACTTTCGAAAATGGAATTGGAATAATAAATGATGACTTACTTAATCTTACCAACTCTACTCAAATAGTAATATATAAGGCATATGCGGTAGATCCAGCTATTCCTGTTCCCGGATATACTAATGAGATAAAAGTTACCGTCTATTCAGAACTAGAAGTTTCTTTTCCTCCTTCGTTTATATGTGAAGGTGACTGCACAGATCTTACACCTGACATCTACGGCGGAGCTGGAGGGCCTTTTATCTATGATTGGAGTACTGGAGACACTACACCTTCAATAAATGTATGTCCTGTTGTTCCAACTACATATTCCGTGACAGTAACTGATACGCTTGGGTGTTCAGATATAAGCGAATTAGAAATAGATATAAAACCACCAGTCGAGTTATTATTACCTGAAAGTATCTTCGTCTGTAAAGATGACAATTTTGATCCCTTTAATCCTGATTATATGGTGTGCTTAGATTTTATCTCCGGCACTTCTCCATTTGCTGTGAATTGGACTAATGACATAGGTTTGGTCGGTGAGCAATCAGGTTTTATGGGAGAATGTTATGCTATCAATGAAGTACTATCTTCAGCGGTAATTGGTTCTCCTTCAGGCTCGTATACTCTTACTGCTAACGTAACTGATTTCTATGGATGTATGGGAACTACGGAAATGGAAGTGATCATTACTGGAGATTTAACGATAGTAGCATCTGTTAATCCATATGAATGTGGAGAAACAGAAACAACAATGAATTTAGCAGGAATAGATGCCGCAGGGAATCCAATAACGACATTTTTATTATATGGAGGTTGCCCAGATGATGGTTTAGGAGATTTTCTTGATGAGTTCTTCAGCCCTTCAGGGACTGTATTAACACCTCCATTGAATTTACTAGACTATACATGTTATACTATAGTAGCACAAACAGAAACCGGATGCCAAATCACGCAAGATATTAACATACCAATTCCCGAAGCAACATCAATAGATTTCAGTGGCACTTCAGAAATATGCCTAGGAAGCAATGCAGTGATAAATATCACGAATGCTAGCGAATATACTAGCTTCGATTGGAGTCCAGACATTGGGAATTCTGGTTTTATCGACTTTACTCCAGACTCTACAGACATTTACACAGTTACTGCTATTACAGCTGAAGGTTGTACAACAACTGAGTCAATTACTATAGTTGTTCACCCATTAGAAAGTGCTTTTTGTAGCGACCCATGTAACAATCAACAATATGATTTTCAGATTGGCGGTACAGCTTATTCTGATAATAATGAAAATGGCATCTATGACGCTGGTGATATACCTTTGAACAATGTTTTGGTGACAGATTTATCTAATAATTTTAGCACATTTACTAACGCTCTAGGGCAATATGTGATACCGACAGAACCTGGTTTTATTGCTAATTTAGAAGCAAACATTAGCATTGGAGACTGGGAAGAGACTACAATATTTCAAAATGAAATCAATGTGGTAGATTCTTGTACTTCAGATATTAATTTTGGCTTCATACCGGATGCTAATATTCCAAATGCTCAGATTACTGTTACCAATACGATTACAAGATGTGATTTTGAGACTAAATTCTATGTGACCGTCGAAAACTTTAACCAGGAGTCCTTCAGTGGAGAAGTCACTTTCACATTTGATGAAGAGACTACTTTCTTTAGCTCAGATATTCCAGGGTTACAAGTGCAAGGAAATCAATTGACATTTAATACTGGGGTTGTACTGCCATTCAATCAAAACATCTATATATTCAAATTGAAGATGCCTAATGGGAGTTCTTCTTTACCGCTTTTGGAGTTTGATGCAAAATTGACTGAAAATGGATTATTTCTAGATGAATATATATACTCCGAACAACTCAGGTGCTCATATGATCCTAATGACAAAAGGACCAATCCAGACAGAGAAGGGGATGAAAACTTAACTCTTATCGGAGAAACAATAGACTATACTATCAGATTTCAGAACAATGGTAATGACACCGCATTCAATGTCAAAATAGTTGATGAATTGGATACATATGTAGATAAGACATCCATTAGGTTCAATTCCTCTAGTCATCCTTTATATGCCTGTATTATGGGAAGTACTTTGGTAATAGAATTCAATGATATACGATTAGTAGATAGTTCTACTAACTATGCTGCCAGCCAAGGGTTTGTCAATTTTAGTTTGGATATTGATAAAGCAATACCTGAAGGGACAATAATTAACAATACAGCTAACATTATATTCGACACCAATGATCCTATTATTACCAATACGGTAATCAATACCATGGTTTTTGATTTCTGTACAGATCCAATAACAGATCTTGATAATACGATCTGTGACGGTGATTCTTTTTTAGGATATACAGAAACTGGTATATATCAAGACACGATTATTACTGAAGATGGTTGTGATTCTATTTTGAATATTGATCTCATTGTTATCCCTGTGGTTGAAACAAACTTAGAATATACAATCTGCGAAGGAGAGATAATAATGTATAATGGAACGAGCTATGATTTTGGACAATCCGGTCAATATACAATAGAAAATGGAGGTCCTTCAGGATGCATCGAAGAGCGCCTGCATTTTGATGTCAATATTATTGCTACTACATATCTGGATGAAGAACAAGTCTCAATATGTGAAAATGAAAACTTCGAAGGGCTCGACAGTACAGGAGTTTATATTATCGAATTGATCGATTCTATTACAAATTGCCCCATAATTCGTACCATTAAACTATCTGTCATACCTACCACTTATCTAGAAGAAGAGTTAGTAACAATATGTGAAAACGAAAACTTCGAAGGGCTTGATAGTACAGGAATTTATATCCTCGAATTACTTGACCCAATCACAAATTGTCCTATTGTTCGTACCATTAATCTCACAGTATTACCACTGACAGATACTGAATGTGTCGTGGCTACTCATTCAATAACAAAAAACAATATCCAAATCTACCCAAACCCTACAAGTAATAAATTGAATATCAAAAGTGAATATCAAATTTTATCATTAAACTTATATACGACAACTGGCAATAATCTTTATCGTTTACAAAAAATAAATATCAGTAATGCAGAAATTGATATGTCTTCATATCCATCGGGTTTATACTTAATTATGATCGAAACTGAAATGGAAAGATGGGTTGAAAAAGTAATAAGGGAGTAGGAACAATACTTTTGAACAAGTATTACTAAAACATAAAGAAATCCCAATCAATATTAATCTATTGATTGGGATTATTCTTTATAAGGTATTAGTTTTGCTGCAACCAAATGTACGAATTGTGGATATAGAAAAATTAAGATTTCCGATAGGTAAATATGCACCAGGTGAAATCAAATTTGACGAAATTGAAAAGTGGATTGAAGACATTGCCAACCTACCTAGTCAACTGTTAGATGTATTAAAAGACATTGATGTCGAAGCGATGAATTACACCTACAGACCAGAAGGATGGAGTATCCGGCAGTTAATCCATCATCTAGCTGATAGTCATATGAATGCATTTATAAGGTTCAAATTAGCCTTGACCGAAGATAATCCAACAATAAAACCATATCTAGAAGATAAATGGGCTACAATGCATGATGTAAAAGAAGAGCCTGTCGAATCAAGCATGTTAATATTGCAAGGAGTGCATGCTAGATTAGCCTCTGTATTGCGTGATATGTCTGTACAAGAATTCAGCAGAAAATATACACACCCAGAACATGGTAGGTCATTGGATCTTGCGTTTACTGTAGGAATGTATTCTTGGCATGGAAAGCATCATCTTGCACATATTAAAAGTGCACTGAAGTTTGGCCGGGCTTTTTGGAATTGATGAATTTCTTAAAGAATTTATATCCGACAATAGGGAAACAATATTACAACTTCGCAAGAATATTCCTAACATTTGAATTCTAAATAGTATTAAAACTAAAGGAGAAAACAATTCCCACCAAAACATTAACTTTGGTCATCTACTAAGTAGCAGAAGTTCTTGGGTCAAAGGTTTTCAAAAGCATTAAACCTCTTCTAAGTCTCAATTAAAATATAATAATGAAGTACCTTATATATATATTCTCGTTTTTTACAATTATTTCATTGTACTCTTGCAATGAGGAGATGGCTAAAACTTTCGAATCAAAGCCTATGGCTATGGCTCGTATGAATGAGATTGTAGCTGTATCAGATAAAGATCTATGGGAAGGACCGGTTCAAGATTCTTTCAATTATTATTTCCAAAGCGCATATCCGATCATGCCTACACCGGAGCCTATGTTCGATGTGAGGCATTTTACTCCAGTGCAGTTGGGAAACGAAAGTCTACGTAAAGAACTTAGGACCTATATAGTATTGGCAGATCTTGATGATCCAGAATCTAGCACTACTAAAATGTTGCGCAGAGATCTTGGAGAAGAACGGTTTTTGAGGGCTAAACAGGATCCAGAATTTTGTACTTCTGTTGGAAAAGATAAGTGGGCACGAAATCAGATATTGATCTACTTATTTGCCAAAGGTGAAGATGCTCTTAGCAAAGTGATAAGGAATAACTACTCTGCTGTTGCAAAAAGGGTAAGACTTCATGACATACAGCGACTAGATGCATCTATTTATGTCCTCAAAAATGAGAACCCTGGCCTTATGCGTAAAATCAATGAGCAGTATGGTTTTACGATGCGAATTCCTGGTGATTATGATAATATCAAACCTGATGCAGAAAACTTTATGTGGTTGAGAAAGGATACAAGGAAGATGCTGATGAATATCGTCATTCAAAAATTTCCATATACCGATGAAGATCAATTATCGAATGAAAATATTATCAAACTCAGAGATGAATATGGCAAGCGTCATGTTTCATCGGCTGCAGAGGGCAGCTATATGGTTACTAATTCAGTAGATTTACCAACATATGACTACACTTATGAGATCGATGGACAATATGTAAAGGAGATAAGAGGAATTTGGGAAATGGAAAATGATTTCTTAGGTGGTCCTTATGCATCTTATATTATTTTGAACAAAGAAAAAAACGAAATCATCTTTGTCGATACTTTTATTCTTGGACCAGGTCAAGACAAAAGAGACATGATGATGCAGTTAGAGTATATTGTAAAATCAGCTAAAATTGGCACTCCTGTCGGAGAATAATATGTTCCTAAAAGTTGGTCGTATCCATAATATTAATTTTGAGACATATGGATCTTCTGGTGGTATTCCTGTACTATTCATACACGGAGGATCTGGTCTAGGATACTCAGAATCCTACAAACGCTTTTTCGATCCATCAAAGCATTTTGTATTGTTTTATGATCAACGTGGTTGTGGTAGAAGTATTCCAATTGGTAGCTTAGAACAGAATAAGACTGAGCATCTAATTGAAGATATTCTCAAATTGTTGGACCATTTGAACATTGGTAGTGCCCATATATTTGGAGGATCTTGGGGTGCTACACTTGGTGTTTTATTTTCTGCGAAGTATCCCAATAGGTCAAAATCACTAGTTCTTCGAGGTTTTTTCTGCCACAAAATCAACAATAGATTTATATCTCCAAGGAGGTATCAAACGTAAACATCCTATTGCTTGGGAGAGAGTCATTTCATTGGTTCCTTAGGACCATAGACAAAATATTGCTCAGTATTATTTCGATATGATTTCAAGTGAATCAACACTTTCCTTAAAATAGGCCAATGAATGGTCAAGATTCGGTTTATCCCTTACTAAAAAACAAATATCTGAAAAAGAAGACAATGAAATAATGGTTAATAGTAGCGATTCAAGATATAAGATCATGATAGAATTACACTATGCATTAAATCATTTTTTCATAGAGGATGGTTATGCTTTTCAACAAGCTAGATTAATAAAAACACCAACTACAATTATCCACGGATCGTATGATTATTTATGCCCATTAAGTGATGCGAAATTACTTCAATCAAAAATTCCAAGATCCAAATTACTCATTTACGATGCAGGTCATTCTTCGGGAGAAGTACAAATAGAAGCTGCACTCAAAGAAGCAACTGCTAATTATTCTTAAAGTTTGCTATTAGTCTAAATTTTGGAATTTCTACTTCAAATTCACTATTATCGACCACTCTTACCATAGTGTAAGTCCCAGACATTTTACCCACTGGGGTAGACATTGGGCACCAAGATTTATACTGATGTGATTGTTCTGGTTCAAGAATTGGCTGTTGCCCAATTACTCCATCTCCTTTTACATTCCGGACCTTGCTATTCGCATCAGTAATGATCCAATGCCTGCTCTTCAACTGTACGTCAAGGCCACTATGATTGGTAATGCGCACTTGATAAGAATGCACAAATTTATTGAGCGATGGTTTTGACATCTCTTCATGGTACTGCGGCAAGACTGTGACTTCTATGCCGTGTGTAATTGCAGATACTGGATTCATACGATATATAATCTATTCTTCTTCATCAAACGGTTTACCATAAACAAATGTTTCCACCATAAATTCGGCCTCTTTGAGTGCTACTTGGAGTAAATCATTCACAAGTATTGCATCAAAAGTGTCTTGATAAGTCATCTCCTTTTTTACTCTAGCAATTCTCTTCTTTAGACTTGCATCAGATTCTGTCTTTCTATTGGTCAATCGCTCAATTAAAATCTCAAGTGATGGAGGCTTTATAAAAATCGCTTGACATTTATTGCCATATTGGTTCTTGATATTAGTTGCACCTTTGACTTCTATATCAAAAACGATATGTTTTCCCGATTCCCATACTCTCTCTACTTCACTTTTGAGCGTTCCATAGTATTGATCTTCATAGACTTCTTCCCATTCTATGAAATCATCATTATCTACTCTTGTTCTAAATTCTTCAGGAGTCAGAAAATAATAATCCTTTCCATCTATTTCATAATCGCGCATTGCACGTGTCGTTGCAGAAACAGAAAAATCGAGAAAATCATACGTCTTTAGCAAATGTCTAACTATAGTAGTCTTACCTGCACCGGATGGCGCTGTAAAAATGAACATTCTACCCTCTTTCGAAGCTGTCTTCATTTATACAATATTTGCAACTTGTTCTTTAATTTTTTCTAGAGAATCTTTCATAGATACTACGATCTGTTGGATGTCCTTTTCATTGGCTTTTGCGCCAAGTGTATTGATCTCTCTACCCATTTCTTGTGCTATAAAACCAAGCTTTTTCCCTATTTCCATAGCATTACTGTCCATTACTTCATCAAAGTATTTGCAGTGTTGTGCTAATCTTACTTTCTCCTCATTAATATCCAATTTCTCGATATAATAGATAATCTCTTGTTCGAATCTATTTCGGTCTACTTGCTCATCTTGATTAAACTCTTCAAGATTTCTTCTGAATCTATCTTTAAGAGTTTCTATTCTTCCACCTTCATATTGCTCTACATCTTTGAGAAGAGAGGATATATTAGAAGCTGCATCTCTTAGATCTTTTTCAGCTGCAGTTCCTTCTGTAGCTCTAAAATTATTAAGCGCCTTTAATGCATCATTACAAGTAGATATTACTTCTGTCCACTCCTCCTCATCTACTTCTTCGTTCAGTGATCCTACTACGTTCGGTATTCTCAAAATAGTTTGAACTATGTCTCCTTCTGAAATACCCAATTCTTGTTGTAACTCAGTAATTTCTTTATAGTATTTTTTAAATAACAATTTATTAAGACCATATTCATCATCCCCTTTTTCGGATTCTATTGTAAGCAAAAAATCGAACTTTCCTCTGTATGCCTTTTCTAAGACTAATTTTCTTAGTTGGATCTCTTTTTCCTTGTAGGTTCCTGGTACTTTACATCTTATATCCGACGTCTTACCATTAAGTGACTTTATCTCTACTCTGATTGTTTTATCCTTAAATTCTCTACTTGCTTGGCCGTAACCGGTCATTGATAATACCATAAAGTTTATTTTATTACTGGCAATAAACATTCGCCAAGGACGCAAATATAGTGATTATTTAAAGTGATATATGCATTGCTTTTATTTTACATATTCAACTTCTCTGAGGCTATAACTATTTTGATTTGAGATTTCGATTAAATTAGTGACTCATTCTACTTATTGTAGTCATAATCATGTACTTACAAATAAAATAAATACATGAAAAATATACAAGTTTTCAAATTTGAAAAAATTATTTCAGCCTCGTCTCATTCTATCAGAAAAGCGACTTATTGTAAAAATTATTTTGCAGCTCAGAATAAACTTGTAAAAATGGCTACTTTTGAAAATCTGAAACTTGCTCCTGTTCAAATGTTTACATTATGAAAAACTTACTTCCTTCATTATTTATCTTCTGTTGTCTGTTTACCATGTCTAGTTCTTGTAACAACAAGATCCAAACCAAAAATGGTAATTCAGAAATAGTACAAAAAACTGAGGATGTAAATCAAATCGACAAACCAGAAATGACACCTCATAATTTGACAGAAGACTGTCATGGAGTAAGAAAAACAGTACGGACTGTTACAGATAAAGAAGGTGAAATCATGCTTATAGGTAATATTGTTCTAATAAGTATCCCTCCTGGAACACGTAGATATAAAGTTTGTGAAGTTGATGTACCCGAAGAACTTAAAATTGAAGGTTTGAAGGTTAGGTTTTCAGGTGAAGTTCTTGAGATATTCCACAATGAGAGATTGATGGGAACACCTACTAGGTTGACTAGGATTGATATTATTAAGTGATAATTTAACACTTGATAAAAACAATCGAGATAGATTATTAATAAAGCGCACTAGAATAAATTCTCTTATTTTTGGTCCCACAATATTAGAATCATTCAGTAGCAATATTCTAAAAACAAAAAAGCCACCTGTGATTGATGCAGGCGGCCCGAGTTTTGGTTATTCATCAAAGTTTCCCTTGATTATAACGAGTATTAAAAGGTGTTTTACGATTCCCCAGCATAATATAGAATCATACTGCTTATTTCTTTATCTACTTCCAGCTCAGGAGCCAAAGAGTAAATTATAGTGTGTAAAGAATAATCTTCAAGTAATGCTTCTTTAAGATATTCTAATCCGTCTTTTTTATTTTTCAAAAAGAAATTTGCCATAGCTCTACAATATAGAAGATCAGCACCGAATGTATATTCTTCCGCTTCGTCTAAAATTTGTATTGCTTCCTCGTGAAGACCTAATTTCATCAAGAATGAAGCGAACTCCATCCAAAAATGAGTCTGTTCTGGTCCATCACTTACGGCAAGATGAAAGTTGACAGTTGCTTTATTATAATCCTCTACCGCAACATAAGCTCTCGCTACTCCAAGATAGTATTCGCCTACCCCGTCTTCTATTTCTATAGCTTTATGATAGGCATTTATTGCACTATACCACTTTTCTTCTTTGCTAAAACATTCGCCTAAGAAAAAGTAAACTTCATCATTATAAGGATCTTGCTTGATTGCTTTATATAGATTACTCTTACAGGCTTTCGTTTTATTCAAGTACATCTGACATTCAGCGACATTGATCAGAAGTTCATTATCTTCCCCAAAGATTGCTATTGCTTCTTCATAGATGTTCAGTGCTCTATCAAAATCTTTAATTTGACAGCATAAGTCGGCACAATCAATATATCCTTCTTCAAAATCAGGATTAACAATATATGAGTATTCTAATGCATCTATTGCTTTTTCATATTCTCCAGAAAATGAAAATGAATGTCCTAGATTATACCATGCAAGACTGTTGTATGGATTGTTGTCAATAATTTTTGACATAAAGTCAGCACACTCAAAGTACTTTTTACTTAATTCTGTGGCTGCCCAAAATTTCTCAAGTGCTTCTATATTGCTATTATCAAGTGAAATAGCCTTTTTTAAAGCATTAAATCTTTCTGAATGATTGCTCATTTCAGCATTGATTTCTGCTTCGCAAAGATATATTTCAACTAGGTCTCCTTCTAAAGCTATTTCTTTAAATGTTTCGAGATGGTGAAATGCTGCTTCATATTCTCCACTGAGTGCCAATGCTCTTACCTTAAGAATAATAATTTCATTCTCATAGGGAGCTATAGTCTGAGCTTTTTCCAAATGTTCTAAACAATCATCTATAGCATTGACTTTGAGTAAAACTCTAGCCATGATGATGTAAAAATCAGACCTATATTTAAACTGTTCTAGTGCAAGCTTTGCAACATCAAGGGCCTTATCAAATTCTCGTTCTCCTTCGTAGTAACCAATTAGTTTAAAGAAAACTTTATCACTGAGGTACTCAATGTTACCGTTCTCATAGTTGGCTTCGAATTCAGAAACAAGACTTATCAACGCCGAATCTCGTCGTATCCTCTGTTCCATATGTTGTACTTGTGTACGGGATTATAAATTCGTTAGATCAAATATAGATAAATAATTTCCACCTAGACCACTTAGAAAGTACTTTTTTTCCACACTATTCTGTGTATGTTAATAAGTTTTAATTTGTTCATAACTCGTTGATTATTAACTGCTTTTGGTTATTGAGTTTGTTTTTTAATATTTTTAATTCTCTATATTACATATCTATACACATGAGTAGATTTTTACATGTAGAAGCAAAATATTTATAAAAAAAAACTCAGAGTGTTGCAAAGTGGATTCTTTTTGCCGTTAAATTCTATAATTTTTGCTGTTTATTCACAAAATACACCCCAGTGAATAACAATAAAGCTGAACAAACTTTAACTAAATCAATAGAGTCGTCACCTACAATTATAGC
Source organism: uncultured Saprospirales bacterium (assembly GCA_913061325.1). GTDB lineage: Bacteria > Bacteroidota > Bacteroidia > Chitinophagales > Saprospiraceae > CAJXUU01. Next base: position 24,619 of record CAJXUU010000010.1, read on the forward strand.
AGCACCTGCAGCTATCAAAGGTTGGAAATAAACATAAAATCCAACCGTAGATGGCATAACTTTAGAAAGAGCGTAGGCGTTTAATAAGTATGCTCCCGCTGTAACCAAAACCAATACATAGAAAACCGAAAACCAGATGTTAATTGGAAAAGAAGAATAGTCAGCAGTAAACGCATCATACCCACCAAATGGCATAACCAATATCACTCCAAACAAGAATATCCATTTTAAAACTGTAATAGGTTTATATCTTATATACAATCTTCTAACTAGAACTAAATATAGTCCATATGAAATGGCATTGACCATTACTAATAGGTCTCCATATATCGTCGCCACTTTATCAGATGCATTTCCACTGTTCGACACTAGAAGAGCTGCACCGATCAATCCCAATATGATACCAAATATTTTTCCTTTTGTCACCTTCTCCCTTATAATTAAAGCACTAATCAATAGTACAATACATGGCGTAAGTACCATAATTAATGAAGCATGTATAGGCGAAGTATGTTTTAGACCTTCAAAGAATGCTAGCATATTCATTACAACTCCGAATACCGCACACATAACTGTATAAAGTAAGTCTTTTTTATCGAGCTTTTCCTTGATAAAAATAGCATGGATTATTGAAAATATAATGAAACCTGCAATCACCCTCAACATAATAAACCCAAAAGGAGTCAAATATTCTTTGACCATCACTTCTTTAGCAATCATATAATTAAGACCATAGAGGAACGCTACAGTTGTAAGTGCTAAATGTGTTTTGAGCTTTTCAGGAATTGCTACTTTCATAAGTGCGAAAGTAGATATTTTGGAAATGATAGAATAAAAAATTTTTGAGTGAAATCGAATGTCTTAAAAATTAAAAAATCGAAGAGTTCCATACCACTCTTCGATTTCTTTTCAACTATTTCCTATTCCCTAATTTATTTTTTTTGCCTTTTATTCATTTTTCTCTTAATAGACCTATATACTTTATCCCTAAATTTATTTTCTATCGTATATAGCTTAGCTACTTTTGCTTTAGATATAGCTGTTTCCATTTTCTTGAAGTATGTTTTCTTCAGATCAAGTTTTGTCTGTTCTCTTTCAAAAATTGTATTCAAAAACGTCTCAGCTTCTGCATCGTTAAAATCTTTATCAGATCTTCCTTTTTTACGAGTTTCTTCATTCAAACTCTTCATTTTCTCTTGAAATTCATTATATACTGGCCAAAATTTTTGTGCCTCCTCGGTGCTCAAATCTAGCTCCTCAGTTATATATCCGATTTTTTTAGCCTCCATTCGACTATCTCTTCTTTCGCTTTTTTGTTTTCTTTTCTTGTCCTCTTTTCTTTCTTTTTGTTCTTGTGCTGTGACTCCAGTAGCTAGAATCAAAAAAGCTAATATTGAAATATAATTCTTCATCTTATTCTTTTAAATTATTTACGTCTCTATTTATTATTATAGTAATTCGTCAAGATCATCCAATGTCACTTCATCAAGTAGATAATCTATATCTTCATCATAAAACTCCTCTTCAGTTTCTTCAAAAAACTCATCTTCACTCCACTCCAATACTTCCAAAGTATATAAGTCATCTTGATCTGCCAAATAATCAAAAGCTTCTTCCAATTCTACATCAAGCACAAAAGATTGATTGTCTATAGTTATGTCATTTGTATTCATTGTTATATATGATGCTACGCATAGTATAGCTATTGATGCCGCCGCTGCCCACCGTTTAGCATTCAGTGAGATTATTCGAGTTCGGTTCTTATTTTTTGCTTTAATAAAAACTTGGTCCGCTAGGTTTTCGAAATAATTAGATGGAATACTTTGTTTCAGCTTTTTAGATTCATCACCCAAAGCAATCTCTAAATTCTCAAAATACATAGCTGGTACTCTATATGGATTTTGATTGCCTATCTCTAAAAGATTAGGAGCTATGTTTTCTAATTCTTCTCTAATATCTTTCCTCATCACTGTCGTTTTATAAATCCTTCTATTTTCTTGACTGCATGATGATATGAAGCTTTCAATGCCCCAACTGAGGTATCTAACATCTCAGACATATCTTTATAGCTTATTTCATCATAATATCGAAGATTGAACACTGCTTTCTGTTTTTCCGGCAGTAATAATATTGCCTTTTGAAGTATAAGTTCAGCTGCATTTCCATCAAAATATGGATCTGAGCTTAATCTATTTTCTAATGAATATTCATCTCCGTCAATTGCTTCAGTTTGTATTTTCTTCCTTTTGTTAAGAAAAGTAAGGCTCTCATTTGTAGCAATTCTATATATCCATGTGTACATTTTGGAGTCCCTATTAAATTTCTCGATGTTCCTATATACTTTTATAAAGGTATTCTGCACCACATCATTTGCATCATCATGTAATGTGACCATTCTCCTAATGTGCCAATAAATAGGTTCTTGAAACTGATGCATCAACGACCTAAACCCTCCATCTTTGTTAAGTTGGATCAATTCCAAAATTTGCTCATCTGTAAGTTGTGGATTCAAGTACTTTCTATTGGATTCATATGTAAGACTCAACTTTTTCCAAAAGGTTTAATTTCCTTTCTGTCAACCTTCAAAAACATGTTCTTCGATATCATCAATCTTTGATAATTCTAGTATTGTCATAGATTCTTTGTTTCTATACATTGTCTTAAACCTAGCACCATCGACCAGATCAGAACAGCTATATGATCTCTTACTGTGTATTACTTGAGTATAAGTATCGTCAAAACCTTTGATTAGAACCAAAACCTCTAATTGATTATCTATAAGTTTTTGCAATGATTTACCATATAATGGGCTGTCTCTATCTATATTATGAACTATAGTCCAATTGAGTGGAAAAAGATGGATACTCTCGAACTCTAAATCGAGACGTTTAAATTTTCTTCTCATTTGTCCATCTACTTCTTGCAGCCAAGCTAACGTAACTCTTGCATGCAAGTCTATTATTTGATTACTCGTAGCGTTTACAATTCTGAATTGGAGTGATCTAATATTATTATTATTTACATTAGGAGCAATTAGCATTTTATTACTAAATAGAATATGAGCCTTTGGTTTTGAAAACTTGGCAAAGGATAAACCTGTCAAGATTGCAAACGAAATAAGCCCTACAAAAGCAACAAAAGCAGATATCAAATTAGCCGCATTGCCTTGAGGGCTCAAATGTCCGAAACCTACAGTGGTAAAAGTCTGAATACTAAAATAGATCATCTGTGTGTACATCTCCACCCAAGTACCTTCTTGAACTCCTCTGACATTCTCTGGTCCAATAGCCATAAAAACTAACCCAAAAACGCAATTGAAAAGAAAATAGATCACTAAAAAACTAACGATAATCTTAGTCCAAGACATAGTTAATACTGCCTCATACATGTTAGCCCCAGATTTCCCTCGGCGATCAATATTGAACGTCCCATCAGGATTGATCAATCTAAAATTATCACTATTGTTTGGGGCATTGAAGATCAAATTATCGGATTCTACAATCTCCGTCTCGTCATAACTATATTTATGTGATTTCTGGTCCAAATGAAAATTTTTACTTCTCGAAAGTTACAAATTTAAACGTAATTGTATAATCGATTTTGGCCTAACTAAAGGAATCATGAAACTTTTATATAGTTTGCAAAAAATTTTTCTCTACTCTAATCAAAGACTAATTCTTATTTTTGTGCTCAAAATTTAAAAACTCATACCTTCGCTAGTCAACCAAACACAATATGGGGATAAAGTCAAAATTGATAATGCCTGTTGCAAAATGGACGGCTCATCATATAAAAAAGTGGTCTGCAAGAGCTGTAGAAGATCAAGACAAGATCATGATTCCAGCAGACGGAAGCACTCCTTACCATGAATGGTTTGTAGAATTTGTAGACGGCCCTAAAGACATGGTAGCATTTTCAACTTCCGCAGACCTTGAAATGGTGAAACAAAACATCTACTACGAAGATTTAATAAAAGGAAACATCCTCCAGCATTTAAAAATAAACAAAATGAAATCTGGGGCATTCCGATCATATATGAAAGATCAAGGAAAACTTGGAGGACAAAATAAGGTTCCTCATCTCAGTAATGATAGGAAGATTGCAGATCAACTCAACAAATATATTGACAAGTGATCAATTCGTCTATTGACAATAAAAATAATACTATATATTCAACAATAAGTGCAGTAGTACTTTTAGTCGCTACATTCTACATTGCATTTGTACCTACACAGTCTGATTTTTTTGATATTATTATTGCCGGTGGAATAGCATTTGCTGGGTATGGCTATCTGTCTTTCTTTTCTAATACAAAGGCTCGTCAAATCTTTGGGCTAGGAATGATAATTAGATTTGGGATGCTTTTCGCCTTTCCCAACCTAAGTGATGATATATATCGATTTGTTTGGGATGGGCAGCTATCAGCATATGGCCTGAATCCCTATGAGTATTTACCTTCGGATATAATTTCAAATATGGATAGTCCTTTTTGGCAAGAACTATTTACCAATATGAATAGTCCTGATTATTATACGATATATCCTCCATTTACTCAACTCATTTTTTTCATTTCTACTTGGGCTGGAGAGAATGTTTGGTGGAGTAGCTTTATCATCAAGGTCTGTTTTTTAATCGCGGAGATTTTTACTTTTATTGGTATTGTTCGTCTACTTGAAAGTCTTAAAAAGAATACCTCACTTGCTGCAATTTATTTTCTCAATCCATTAATAATAGTTGAGGGAATGGGCAATCTTCATTTCGAAATAATCATGGTTTCGTTTTTGACTTGGGCGATTTATTATACTCTGATCAAAGAGAAAATAGCAGTCGGTGCATTACTTTTCACACTTTCTATTGCTAGTAAGTTATTGCCGTTGATGTTTTTACCCTACTTTCTATTTAAGCTTTCTGGCACGAAAAGGATCAAGTTCTTTGCTTTAGGGTTGACATTTATATTATTCGCATTCTTACCTATTATTATTGGTCTCGACATTGGCAACTTTGGTTCAAGCATCGATTTATATTTTCAAAAGTTTGAATTCAATGCTGGCATCTATTATCTGATGAGGTATATAGGTCAGCTTTGGTCAGGTTATAACTTGATACATTACATAGGCCCATTATTAGGCACATTTGCTGTGTTATTGATACTCAGAAAAGCGTATTTCTCATCCACTAATTCACTTCAACAGTTTTTAGATTTTGCATTCTTTAGCTTTTGTTCATATCTACTATTAGCTACTACAGTACACCCTTGGTACTTGGTTATTCCAATAATGCTAAGTGTTTTTGTAAGATTTCGATTCGTTGTTACTTGGTCTTTTTTAATCATGCTATCATATATTAATTATAGCTATGATCCATATTTTGAGAATTTATGGGTAGTGGGGTTAGAATATGGATTGGTGTTTGGGATAATAGGGTATGAATATATTTGGAATGGTAAAAGAAAAGAAAGGGTAAAGGAATTTTAGGCGTGATGGGCAGTTTCCAATATGCGCTGGCTGAATGCCACTGTAAAAGAAAAGTTGAAATTATCTTTGAAGTGCTAACTGACATACACATTGCAATATCAGCTCTTTGAGTCTTTGTTTTACGAAAAAAGACCCGCTGCAATCTGCAACAGGTCTCTCAAAACTCTGAAACGAGTTATATTATTTAGCGACTAAGCTAATTTTTAATATGACATCATCATTGATCGCTTTGTCTTTTAATCCTTCTACAAATGATGCAGAATTATATTTGATTCCCCAATCAGTTCTATTGATTTTAAATTCTGGTGTGCTTACTCTTACCATACCATCTTTGATATCAGTCATAGCAGTAAAAGCGACTTGTTTTGTTTGTCCTTTCATAGTAAGATTACCATAAACTAATGCATTTCCAGTTGGGTCTCCTTCCTTCTTAGTTACTTTAGTAATTTCAAATTTTGCAGTTGGATGAGCTGCTACATTGAAGAAGTCGTCTTTATTTTTGTCATCAGAACCTTTTAGATGACCTTCTAGATAAGCCTTTTTGTCTCCTTCTAGATCCGTTACAGTGATAGAAGTCATATCAAGTGTAAAATTTCCACTTGTTACCACATCTCCTATTGCTGATATTTCACCTGCAATTACATCAATAGTTCCAGAATGAGAACCCGCTAACTTTGCACCTGTCCACATTACTTTACTTACAGCAGCATTTACTGCGTACTTAGTGCCTTCGGTTTTAGCTACTGTTCCTGCAGTATCACTTACTTTAGCATCTTTACTTTTTGATCCGCAAGCAATAAACATGCTCATAGCGAACATCAAAAAAGTAAATTTTATAAGATTTTTCATTTTGTATAAATTAGTTATTATTAAAAAAATTGGATTTGAATTATGTAATGGACTATCTGTATATTTTTAATATACATTGGAATAATAAGACATAACGGCTATTGCTAGTACAATTATTTTGCAAATACCTTATTATTTGCATTTTCGGCAAATGTTTTAACATCTGAGATACTTCTTAGCAAGCTTACATTCTCTGGAAGTTCCAAGTTTTGTATAGCAGTTTGGTATCCTGAAATAAGAATTTTACTATTTGGTAAATGCCTACTTAGTTCATTTAGATAAGGTTGTAGTGGACTCTGAGAAAAACTATCATTGAATAAAGTAAAAATATAATTAGCCTTAAATATTTTTTGCCCTTCAAGAACATCAATAAGTGGGATGTCTGACCCAAGATTGATAACATTCAAGCCTAAATCTTTCAATAAAAAGTGTAAAAACAAAAGACTCAATTCATGTGATTCTCCTTCTGGCAGATATATTAAAAATCGCTTAGCGTTAGGATGACTTTCTTTTGTTTTGTTGTCAATCGCAACTATTGTTTTTCTCCTAATTACATTGGCTACAAAATTTTCATGTACACTTTTGATAGATCCAGCTATCCACATCATGCTAAGTTTCTCCATCAAAGGATACACTACATCATTCATCGTAGCTTCAAATCCTTTAGAACTAATATTGTGCTCAAGAATTTTATTGAACTTGTACTCGTCCAATTCTAACATGGCAAACATCAAGGAGTCTAACTTATCCTCAGTTTTTATTGTAACTTCTGACAGTTCTGAAACCAATCGTTTCATTTCACTATCATTCATCTTCGCTATTTTCGAAATTTTATAGTTATTCCTATTTAATAGACTGATATTGAGTATCTTCTGTAAGTCCTCATCAAGATAATATCGGATGTTAGTTTCTGTTCTACGAGGTGTAATTATATTGTACCTTTTTTCCCAAATACGAATAGTGTGGGCCTTAATGCCACATAGCTTCTCGATATCATTAATGGAATAGACCGCCATTGGGTTAAAATAAGTTAAACAAAATACAAGGAAAGTTAAACAAACTATGGTTACAAAAGTTCAAAAGTGCTTTTTTATTTGTGGGCACAAATTACTAGACTAGTTTTCACTTTTTCTTTTTCCTAAATAATTATCTCCATCTAAGAAGAATAAACTCCACGCCTAATAAAATTTTTAATTTCTTCTCTCTTTACTTCAAAAGCTTCTCTTTTCAGTTTCTTAGCAAAAAAGTGAAGCCATTTCACGCTGTTGATTATAATATTGAAAGTAGTGGTGAGAGACATCTGTTCAAAATCACCATTTTCCATTCCAGATTTCAGTATTTTTTTGAAATTATCTTCATAATCCTTCCTTTTTAAAAGAAATTCAGATAACTCTTGTGAAGGTAAATGCCTCCATTCATCATTAAATACTGTCACGGAACTTGGGTTATTATAAGCAATATCGATATGCAGATCAACTAAACTATCTAGCTTTTCAATATTCGTTTTTTCTGAGTCCAGAATCATTTCCATTCCTTCAGCAAACAATTCTGCACAATCGTGACATATATTAATGAGAATCTCTTCTTTTGATTTTATATGACTGTAAAGGCTACTTGGCTCCAAACCAACTAGCTCGGCTATATCTCTTACTGAAGCAGCTACGTATCCCTTTTTCCGAAATAGTCTTGCCGATGCTGCATATATTTCTTGCTTTCGTTTGCTACGATTCATCGAAATTTACTGTTACTAACTCTGTTCTTGGGTGGGATTGACAAGTTAGGATAAAGCCATTTTCTACTTCATCCGGTTCTAATGCATAGTTGATATCCATTATGACTTCTCCCTTTGTCACTTTAGCCTTGCAAGTAGAACACACACCACCTTTACATGCGTATGGTAAATCTGCACCCGCTGTCAATGCTGCTTCGAGGATACTAGTACCTCCATAATCGAGAGGCATGTCGAAGCTCTCTCCATCTAGAATAATCGTCACTGTACTTTCTGCCTCTGAATCAAACGTCTCTTCTACTCGCTTATTCTCCAATGGAATATCGCTTGTATTAAACAATTCGAAATGAATCCTGCTTGAATCAACCCCTTGTTCAATCAATTGATCTTTTACACCAAATATCATCTGAGCAGGACCACATAGGTAATAACCTGATACTTCTTTCGGATTATAAAATACCTTCCCGAACTTTTCACATTTTTGAGCATCTATCCTTCCAAAAAACAATGGACTCCCAAGCTTCTCCTTACTCAAAATATGATGAACAGATAATCGATCAAGATATATATTCTTTAGAGCCTCTATTTCTTCTCGAAATATAATAGTATCAAAATTTCTGTTCCCATAAAAAAGAGTAAACCTACTTTTCGGCTCATCGTGCATTACTGTCTTTATCATAGACAATATAGGTGTAATACCACTCCCCGCTCCGAAAGCTACATAATGGTTTTCTGCTTGGCTGTCAGATTCTAATGCGAATCCGCCTGTTGGAACCATGACTGATAATTCTTCTTCATCCGAAAGGGACTCATTCGCATAAGTAGAGAATTTTCCTCCTTCAACTTTTTTGATTGCGACCTTCCATTCACTCTCGTATGGTGCACTGCATAAACTATAGGAGCGTCTTACTTTCTCACCATTTATTTCCGTTTCTAGAGCAAGGTATTGTCCAGATATGTACTGAAATTTTGATTGTAAGTCCTGCGGAATATCAAAACTAACTGAGACACAATCGGCTGTCTCTTTTATTACTTCCTTTACTTTGATTCTATGCAACGTGTTCATTTATCCATTTTACGAATGATTGTTCGCAAAGGTAATTGTTTTTATAGAATGAGTTACTCTAGTTTAAAACTACAATTTAAAAAAGGTTGAATATTATATTTAAGTCCATAAAAATTCTAACGACAAAAAACAGGCAGCACACAATTAAGCATACTGCCTGTTACATAACTATAGTCTACAATCAAACTTCGATGCATTTAGCCGATTCTCGAATCTGATTGTAAGTTCTTTTAATCAAATGCCGATTGGAATGTATCCCAACCAAATGCCGATTGGGAATGTATCCCAATCATAACCAGCAATTACTCCTATGTTATTTTGTATTAAACTTGAGTGCGAATTGTACTCCCGCTGTATATAGGTCGACCTTCCCTTCACCAATTCCAGTTAATGGAATCTGAAGGTAAGGTGATAATTCAAATGCCATATTTGGCGATAATATTTTTTGATACCCTATTGATAGTCTTGCTATTCCTGCAGGATGAAAATTTCTTCTACTTATTTCATCCATTGTAATTTCATTGATAGGAGTTGCATTGGGATTATTCAATAGCTCTACTTCATCATATTTGAATCCGTACCATTCAGAATTAAAAAGAAAAGTACTAATACCTGCATTTATAAAAAAGCTATTTTTCTCATATCCATTGAAGTAGTATGAAGCTTCTATCGGAATTTGCAATACATTTCCTTTCCCGTCCATCCATATAGGGTCTACTCCTACCATCGTATTCCATCCTCCTTCTATATTATAATCAATACCTTCAGAGCCATATTTTTTTAGGCTATAGGCGAATCCGATATCAAATTGAAACTTTCTTGCCAATTGTATTCCAACTTTTCCACCCACGGTGAATCCAGTCTGTGGATCTTTAAAGAATCCTACCGTAGAAAAGTCAGAGCTTCCAAAAGCTGTCAGTACATATCTTGAAGTACTTGCAGCAGTGATAGATAGCGTATATTGTGAAGCTTTAAGATCAAAATTTAGCTCCTCATTAAGTCCTGATAAAACAAGATTGTTATTAGCATTTCTAAGCTTATCAATTATTAATAATGCTCTAGATTTTTCGTTTTTGGCGGTCGTTTCAACTGTGCTTGTCGTTTCTTTCGTTATGTTATCCTCTTCATTGATTATTGATGTTGAATTATTTGAAGTGGAAGAAACAGATGGCGAAAAAACACTGACAACCTCGTTATTCACAAGACTGCCAGTATTTTCGCTTTGAAAACTGTTTTGAGCACCTATATTACTACCTCTCACTTTTGAGACTGTGTTAATATTTTCTTCTTTTGACTCAGACTTATCTTGAGCTAAATAGTTTATTAAATGATTACTCTCTGTTTTCTTCGTGCTATTACTTTCTATTAACTCTGAACTTCTGACATTCTTATCCACTTCTTCAATTGTGGCATGTTCATCTTTGTTTACATTTTTAACTATTTCAATATTTGATTGCTCAGCTACTGGAATTGGATTTTCAGTAGAATTCATAAATAAATAAATACCTGTAATTCCAGCTATGAAGATTACGCCAAGAAAGAACCATAAGAAATACTTTCTTCGATCTTTGGAATCAAGTTTTTCTTCCATCATTGCCCATGAGTTGGGATTGTAAGTAAACTCATGTTTGTCAGCTCCATCTCTAAATAGAGCGTCCATATCATTGGGATCTAGCTTATGCATGCTCTATGTTTAATTGTTGTGAAACCATATCTCTTAGTTGTGCTCTAGCCTTCGATAGATTAGATTTAGATGTACCAATAGATATTTTAAGCGTTTTTGCTATCTCTTCATGTTTGAAACCATCAATTACATACATGTTGAATACAGTTCGGTATGCTGTTGAAAGAGATTGTACCAGTGCGATCAAATCTTTATAACCTATTCGGCTCAAGATATCTTCTCTGCTTGTTATATTTTTTGCATCATCAATATGGGACTTCATATGCAGCTTTTTTTGTTTTTTTATGTAGTCAATTGCAGTATTGACTACTATTTTTCTGAACCAAGGCTTAAAACTATATTGACTGTCGTACTTAGATATACGGGTAAACACCTTCATAAAACTATCATTCAAAACTAGAATCGCCTCATCTTCATCTTTAACATATCGGATTCCTACACTCATTCCATAAGCATAATATAACTTATACAGTTCATGCTGACTTTTCCGATCAGTCCTTCTACATCCTTTAATAATATCTTGAAGGTTTTCCTCCATGTCGTGTTATCCGTTTTTAATTCCTACCCAATTTCAAAACTATACCTACCTATACTATAGAATTGATAATAAGGTTGCTTTTCTGACTTAATTAAATTCAAAATTATGATAATTATTAGAGCGTCGGTATAAAAACACTGGAAATGAAGCAGTTGGAAGAAGACAATGTCCCATAAAATTCAAAAGGCAACTCAAATGTTATGAGTTGCCTTTCTTAGAGTTCTTAGCTGAAGTTTACTTTTATTGCCCTTCTTGTGGAATTCGTTGTTCTTCTAATTTATTTCTCATAAAGAATAATATACCAAACAGTACTATTAGTATAGCCGGTAGGATTGCTATGTTATCTAATGTGTTTTGGCCCGCGGCAAGATCTACAGCAGACTCAGATAGTCCGCCAGCTATAGCTTTAGCCTTTTCAGAATCTAACCAACCCCCAATAACTGGCAATGAGAATCCTGTAACTAACATTCCTACTCCTCCTATTATAGACATACCAAGTGCGCCAGTCTTATCGCAGTATTCTGATACGAATCCTATCATCGTAGGCCAGAAGTACATAACACCACTTGAAAATAAGAATGCTCCAAGATATACCAATGGTCCATTTGCTACAGATAATACTCCGAGCGCTATTGTTGCGATAATCGCAGAAAGGAATAGCACACCTATAGGATTAAACTTATGTATGACTGGCCCAGCGAAATATCTTCCTACAGCCATCAGACCCGTAACAAGTGCCAAAATGATTAAAGGGGGTGCACCAGCATTTTCTAATAATGGCTGAATAAACTGACCAGTACCTAATTCTGTAGTAGCTGTCAATCCCATACAAACTAACATGAATATAAATAGTGGCTTAAACATAGAAGAAACATTCTCACTTATGTCAGAAGCAATATTTTCTGCTTTAGGGAAATTTTGTCCCATCATCATTGCGCCATATATTAAAGTAGGAATAAACATAACTGCGATCTGTGCTTGCCATCCCAGATTCATAGCAGTCATAGCTTGAGATATAAGCGCACCTATAACTATGCCTCCAGGAAACCAAACATGAAATTTGTTGAGCATTGTAGTCCTATTAGTAGAATACATATCTGCGATTAAAGGATTACAAGCTGCTTCAACAGCTCCATTTGCAATACCTATCAGAAAGGTAGAAATAAGAAAAGGTATAAAACTTGAAGATACAATAGTAAGAACTAAGCCAAGAAGGTGAGCTCCAAATGCTACCCACATGAGTGGTTTTGGGCCTACTTTAGGATAGATCAATCCTCCAACGATCATAGATAACGGAAATCCTAAAAATGCCATCTGTGCCATTATTCCTAATTGCCTATTGGTAAACTGGAAAGTTTCTCCTAGTTCTCCCATAATACCCGCTCTTATTCCAAAAGTCATAGCTGTAACCGTTAAAGCTACACAACTTGCTAGGAATAATTTGGACTTGTTAATACTTGTGTCGTTCATTTTTTATTTTTAGTAGTTAGATTGTTTTATAGTGTAATATACACATAGTGTAAATATTACAAAAAGAAACATTTCATTCATTTTTCGAATGTTGTAAATGCAATTTTCAAATACACTATATCTCTATTGATTAAGGAGATATTGCATTTTTATTTTACTAATATGAATTTTGTAATTATAAAACACCCTGATTAACTATCGTATTACACTTGTTTCAAATACGCAATGTGTTTTTTCTTCACCTATTCCTTTACATCTTCACTCTTTTGGCAAGGATTTAGCCTTACTAGTATTGTTCAGATTATTAAGGAGAATATTTAAGCAATTTCGAATTAATAAGGCCGGTCAACTGGGGGGTTCGACCGGCTTTTTTATGCCCTTTAGTGAACGATTTGAGGAAATTGAGGACTCAATTATATTTTTCGATTGAAAAAATTAGCAAGCTAGCTAGCGAAGGGAAAATAAGATAAATCATTAAGCTTTTCAGAAAAGTCGATTTCTAATTCTTAAACTTGCAGTCATAATCAGAACGTCACATGCAAGATCAAAATCTCATCTCCAAGACTATAGAATTCGTAAAAAAAGAACTAAAAGGTGCCGAAGGTGGACACGATTGGTTCCATATAGAACGTGTATATAAAAATGCATTGTTGATCGGTAAATCCGAAAATGTAGATATTACTGTAGTAGCACTAAGTGCACTTTTGCATGATATAGCAGATGCAAAGTTTCATGATGGTGATGAATCAGTAGGCCCTCAGGTCGCTCGCGAATGGCTTGAAAGTCAATCCACAGATGAGGAAATTATAAATCATGTAATAGCAATCATCAACAATATCTCTTATAAAGGAGGAAAAAATGTGCGCACAATCTCTTCTATTGAGCTAGATGTGGTGCAAGATGCAGATAGACTTGATGCTATTGGGGCTATCGGCATAGCTAGAACTTTCAATTATGGAGGATTTAAAAATCATAAAATATATGATCCTAGTATCCCTGTAAATCTCAACATGACAAAAGAGGAGTATAAAAAATCCACGGCCCCAACATTAAATCACTTCTATGAGAAATTACTCCTCCTCAAAGATCTAATGAATACAGAATCAGGCAAAAAAATTGCTCAGAAAAGACATGATTATATGCTAGGATTTCTAAATCAATTTTATGCAGAATGGAATGGTGAAGTTTGATTAAACTCAAACATCAAAATCCACTTCTACTTCCGTAGATGTAGGATGCGCTTGACATGTAAGAATAAATCCATCTGCAATTTCATCATCATCCAAGGCAAAACACGCTTCCATCTCTACCGTTCCTTTTGTCAATTTAGCCATGCATGTAGAGCAAGCCCCACTCGTACATGAATATGGAGCTTCATGTCCTGCATCTAACAATGTGTCTAGGATTGTTTTATTTTTTTGGACCGACAAATCGAAGTTCTTTCCTCCTAGTTTTACATATAGCTTTGCTCCTTCCGCCGTTTGAGCAACATTAGATTTACTACTATCACCCCCTGTGAAATATTCTTGATGGACATTAGATTTTTGTACACCATTTCCCATAAGCGTTGTTTGAACTGTTTCTATCATTGCTCCTGGTCCACATATATAATACCTGTCTCTTATACACATCTCCGAGCCCACGAGACAGGCAGAAAT
>CAJXUU010000011.1 GCA_913061325.1 uncultured Saprospirales bacterium
GAGATTTCTGCCTGTCTCGTGGGCTCGGAGATGTGTATAAGAGACAGGCATTAAGAGCATCACTTGCTTTTCTATCTGTTTTTGATAGCTCGTAAGCTTTGACTTTTAGCTTTTTGTACTGTAAATCTAGCTTTTCCCTATCTGTCTTCTTTTTAAATAACCATCCGAACATTTGTATTGTATTTTAATTAGTAACAAGCAGTTGTAAGTATTGTTTTATTACTTCTATGATCTTTTTCCAAATAATAAAGATCCAACTCTTACCATATTACTTCCTGCACTAATAGCTAGTTCGTAATCACCAGACATTCCCATACTTATGGTGTCAAAAGTAGAAATGTTTGAGAAATATTGAGATTGTAATTGATCAAAATAAGATTTAAGGTTTTTGAATTCTTGACTCACTTGGGTCTCATTATCTGTAAAAGTAGCCATTCCCATTACTCCACGGAAATTTATGTTTTCATACTTTTCCAATAAACCATTGGAAAGCAGTTCTTTCAGTTGAGCAATATCCCAACCATGTTTACTTTCTTCTTGGGCGATTTTAATCTGTAAGAGCACATCAATCTTTCTTTGTGATTTTAGTGCCTCTTTGTTAATCTCTTTTAGAAGGGATGTTCTGTCTCCAGATTGGATCATATCTACAAAAGCAGAGATGTATTTCACCTTATTGGTTTGAAGATGACCAATCATATGCCAAGCTATGTCTTTTGGCAGTGTAGCTTCTTTGTCTACTAATTCCTGAACTCGATTTTCTCCAAATATTCTTTGTCCTTGATTGTAGAGTTCTTCAATAGCGCTATTAGGTTTGGTTTTAGAAACTGCGACCAAAGTAGTGTTATGTTCTTTACAATAGTTGGCTAATGATTCATAAGATTTCATGAGAAAAGAAAATAATAAATAAAAAAAATGATCTATACTAATGCTTTAGATAGCTCTCCTTTGTATGAATAATAAGAAAGGTCAACTTGTTCAAAATTATTAGAGTTTTCATTAAACTTAGTACAAGTGTCGATAGGATCCATGTATAAATGTAAACTCATTGACCTTTGTCCATTGGTATTTTCAAGTTTATGATATCCTAAGTCATCACACATAAAAGATTTGCCACCTTTTCCTAACATTTCAGCGCTTTCAGTGATTAATTCATTGTTATCATACTGGAAGTGAGTTTCTGTTAATTTGCCATCCATTACGTATACCCAACATTCTTCTCCACCATGACAATGAACAGGAGTCGACTGTCCAGGTTCCCAGCAAAGTAAAATGAGTTCGAAGTGTTCCGTTCTTTCTATGCAGTTTCTTGCATAAAATTTGGAGTTCCAATAAGAGTAAGGTTTGAGTTGTTCTATAGGTATTTCGAGTCTTGCCCCGATGGCGGCATATTCGTCTTTTGAAGAATTGTTTAGTTCGGATAATAGCTCGGATAAATTGTTTATAACCTTCAAACCTTTGTGTTGGTGAAGTTCAAAGGTACTAAAAATATGGCCCTTAGACAAATTATACGTATTAAGACTAAGTTAATTGTAATTTGATTTACTTGTCTGTTAAGTTTAAAATAAAGATTTCCGCACTACCATAAATGTCAATAATCATTATACTTTTGCAGCCTAAACACAATTAGTTATGCAAAAAGATCTTGATATATTTGTCCAGTTGGTAAATGAAATGTTGGAAGATGAAGTGGCAAATCCAGTGGTAGTTCCAATACCAGTCGAAAGATTATATGATGAAATTGACATTCAGCTCAATGATGAACCAATGATCGACGAAGATTTTGTTCCTGTACTTCGGAAGCTTGTACTCAATACTCCCAAAACAGCGAGTAAATTGTTTTTTAATCAGCTTTTTGGTGGTAGAAATAGTAAGGCGATTTTAGGAGAGCTACTTTCTGTTATCATGAACAATAGTATGTATACTTATAAAGTTGGTGGTCCTCAGATTGGTGTTGAAAAAGCAATTATTAGGAAAATATCTACTTTAGTTGGTTATGATGCTGATGCTGCTGAAGGAACATTAGCTCCGGGAGGATCTATGACCAATTTAATGGGTTTACTTATGGCTAGAGATGCTAAAGACCCTAATGCAAAAACAGAAGGGATGTCTATGAGGATGATATCTTATACATCCGCAGAGTCTCATTATTCATTACCTAAGAACGTATCATTTGCAGGTATGGGAAGAGACAATGTCAGGTTCATCGAAGCTGATGATTATGGTAGAATGAAACCAGAGTTATTAGAGAAATCTATCCAAGAAGATATTGAGAAAGGATATACCCCAACATTTGTAAATGCAACTGCTGGTACAACAGTACTTGGGGCATTTGATCCATTGAGATCGATAGGTGAAATATGTAAAAAGTATGATGTTTGGTTTCATGTAGACGGCGCGTATTGTGGATCAGTCATATTTTCGGATAAATTACGAAAGCACATCGATGGATCTGAATTAGCGGATTCTTTTACTTTGAATGCTCATAAGATGCTATCAACACCTTTATCTTGCAGTATAATCGTTGTAAGGGAAAAGAAGCGACTATATGATACATTTGCTAATAAGGCAAGTTATTTATATCAAACTGAAAACGATGAGTTCAATCCTGGGAAAATATCAATGCAGTGTGGTAGAAGAAACGATACCCTCAAGTTGTGGACACTTTGGAAGTCTGTGGGCACCAATGGATTAGAAGATATTGTTGATCATCAATTTGACCTTGCTCAAAAAGCTAGAGATTATTGTGCTGACAATCCTAACTATACTTTATACAACACAGGTGATTCAGTTGCTGTATGTTTCAATTATAAAGACATAGATCCAAAAGTCCTTTGTAATAAACTATATGATGATGCTGAAATAATGGTGGGTTATGGAAAGTTTAGGGATCAAGAATTTGTAAGATTAGTGACTGTGAATGCAAGTAATAGTCATGAAGATCTTGCCAATTTCTTTACGAAAATGGAAGCATTTGCTGAGGTGAACAATCTTTAATAATTATATTTTAATCTCGCCGTTTTGTGTCAGTTAATTATGTATAAAATTGTGAGTTAATATCATTCCTAATACCAGTAATTAATCTTGAATATTAATGCTCTATTATTGCTTTGAATATCTTTAGGTCCACCTATACCATTAAAGACATCATAGTTATCTACAAATACTAGGAATACATCCGACATCGGAGCAAATCTCCATTGCAATCTACTATTTATGCCCATATATTCGGATTGATCTAAGAATTGGAATAATGTAGTCCAAAGCAGATTTTTGTTAAAGCCAATTTCTAGTTTTGATAATAATGCTGTGATTGTTTCCTCACCATATTCATCAGGGAAGTCTAGTTTGTTCCATTGATATCCAAAACCAAGATTTCCCCATGGTTGTACTCGAAAGTTTATGTCAGCATTGGCTTGATTAAGTTTTCCATTATAGAATCCACCAGTTCTACCTTCGAAACCGTATGAAATTAATTTTCTTTCATCAGAACTAAAACCCGCTGAAAGAAATGAGAAGTCATATTGCTCTGCAGGCAAGGCAAGGCCATCAGATACAAAACTGAATGGAAATAGTAAGGCTATGCCCGTAGATGTATATCCAATCTCAAACTCAGCGGTGGATCTAAATGCAATCGAGTAGTTTAGTCCATTTGTTCTTTCATTGAGTGTCCAATCTGGATTAAATATTGCTTGGTTATTTGTGCTAATATTATGTCTAGTAATAATTCCAGTCTTAGGTCTGATCCTATAGGATAGATTGGCTATGTTATCGTTAAATCCAATTCTAACAACAGAATCCCTGACTGCATCGTAATTTTCGATCCTCGCGACAAATCCCATGTCCGCGAAATAGTTTTCTTGTGTAATTGCTCCTGCAAGAATTCCTTCCCATTTTGGATTGTTGAATTCAATACCTGCTGTATAAAACCCTGTATTCCCAGATACTTCTGGCTTAAACGAATGATGTATTCCGATCCATGTCGACAATTGCCCATCATCTCTGACATAAGCGGCTTCTAAACTAGAATTTCTTCCATAATCACCATCTACAGCCGAGAAATCATCAAATCCCTGTCGGTTTAAAAACATTCCTTTTACAAATGAACGGCCAAATTGCTTCTGTATAGTCAAAGCACTTTGATTTTGTGCATTCGAATTGTTGCTTGCCAAAGAATGAATATTCATTACACCCAATCTGATGGTTTTAGTTAAATTTCCGGTCAATCTTGCTCCATATAAAATGGGTACTGCTTGTCGTTTACTATCTAAACCAATGGTCCGAGAAAAAAATGGTCGAACATCAGGGTATCCAGAGTCAGAAAATAGATCACTATTCTCTAAAAAGAAGGTTCTCTTCTCAGGTAAGAAAATTGAAAATCGTGTCAAGTTCGTAACCAACTCATCAACTTCTATTTGAGAAAAATCGGGATTGAAAGTAAGATCAAGATTCAATGTCGGTGTTATGGAGACTCTAGCATCAAGCCCAAGGTCAGCATCCAACTTTGTTTTCTCATTTCTAGCTTTAGTTACTGAAGAAGTAACAAAAGGAATGATATTGAAATTTCCCTTTTTCGGTTTTGGTGGAGTTTCGAAAATTAGACTGCCGGCGAATGCTGGATCTGGTGGCCAAAAAGATTCAGGAACAGCGGTCCAATTATGATACTCGTTTTCATTTCTATGATTCCTAACGAAGTTCATTCCCCAAGTATCAGAGTCAGGGCTGAATCTTAATATCCGGAGTGGTATAGCCATTTCCATTGACCAATACTCTTCAAAAACCTTGACCTCACTAAACCACTTGTTACTCCAGTCACTATTGATATCACCCGATGCTCTTAAACCATCCCATTGAGCCCCAGCTGCTGTAACTCCGAATAGAAATGCATTTGTTCGAGTATTAAGTGGATCTAATATTATCGCAATTCCATCATTGTCCCAGTATTCATCTCTTTTGAGGGATTGAACAATTATTTTCTCTTTTTGATAACACTTGGCTGCTACATAGAGATTATTATCATCGTAGGTTAGTTTAACTTCTGTTTTAGGATCCGCGCCTTCTGCAAAGAATGGTACTTTCTGCCAAAAGTCGCCTCCAATATTGGCTGTTTGCCAACTTGGATCATCTAAAATACCATCTATTTTGATAGGTGTTTTTGTCTCCGATATTCTCAATTGAAAGATCTCTTTGAAATCAGCAACATCAGGTTGAGCATAGACAGAGAAAGAAAATACCAAGAAAAAAAATGTTACAAACTGGGAATATTGTTTCTGTGGCCTTTTCATAAATATTATAAATTACTATAAAGATATTATTTGGATTTTATATATAGCATTTTTATATAATAAGTTAGACTTGTTCTAACCGAATACATCTAGATTATATACCATCTTCTAATTTTTGATTTTATATTTTGTCGATTTTCCGAATAAGTCAATGGTATTAAATTGAAATTCATAAATAATATTTTTACTTTGGGACATAATGAGAAATTCTTATTTTTCATTGATACAGTCCAGGGTAAAAGAAAAACGATTGAAAAGACGTATATTATTAAAAAACTCAATATTAGCGGCTTCTGCCATAGCAGTAGCTTCTACTTCTTGCTCTCCGAAAGAGTCGCTAGTAGTTGAAGAGCCATTTTCTCTAAAAGGAAAAGTAAAACATTCGGCTTGCAGATGGTGCTACTCAAAAGTACCATTAGAGCAATTAGCTGAAACTGCTCAAGAGTTAGGTATGCAATCCATAGAATTGCTGAATCCTAATGAATGGGATGTGATGCTCAAAAGAGGACTTACTTGTGCGATTTCTAACGGAAGTGAACTAGGTATAGAACGAGGATTCAATGATCCTAATAATCATGCTAAATTGCTAGCTGACTTTAATGACTTGATTCCAAGAGCCGCGGATAAAGGGATTCCGCAAATCATTTGTTTTTCAGGAAATAGAAATGGAATGTCTGATGAACAAGGTATGGAAAACTGTGCTGTTGGCCTAGATCCCATTATGAAGATTGCAGAAAAGCATAATGTGAAAATTGTTATGGAATTACTAAATAGTAAGAGCCATGGACATATCGATTATATGTGTGATCATACAGACTGGGGTGTAAATCTTGCTCGTAAATTGGGATCTACTGAATTTAAACTCTTGTACGATATATATCACATGCAAGTTATGGAAGGTGATGTAATTGATACAATAAAAAAGAACAAAACATATATTTCTCATTTTCATACTGGAGGAGTGCCAGGAAGAAATGAAATAAATGAAACTCAAGAATTGAATTATAAAGCTATTATGCGGGCGATCCATGAAGGTGGATATGATGGATATGTAGCTCAAGAATTTATTCCTACTCGTCAAGATCCTTTGGAATCATTGAGAGAAGGTGTGAAAATATGTGATATATAAATGAAAAATTATTTTGATATAGAGATTAGGCTGATGTTGCTAGTATTTATGTATCCAAATAAAATTAAAAATGTAAAAGATTCAGTGGGTGTTAGCTACTGATACTTCCAAAATAATTTTAGAATATGAATTTCAACATTAAAGGAGAAGATGAAGTAACCTACGATGCGATTGTGGTCGGATCAGGGATCAGCGGTGGCTGGGCAGCCAAAGAGCTTTGCGAAAAAGGATTAAAAACCATGGTACTCGAAAGAGGACGAATGGTCAAACATGGTGATTATCCAACGGCTAATCTCGATGATTGGGAAATGAAAAACAGAGGCAAGCTTACTAAAGAGGAACTTAAGGATTATGAAAAAAATAATCGTACGGGCTATACTACAAATAGAGCGTATATACACCAATGGCCAAAAGATACGGAGCACCCGTACACTGAGGAAAAGCCGTTTGATTGGATTAGATCATATCAAGTTGGAGGAAGGTCTTTACTATGGGGAAGACAGTCTTATAGATGGAGTGATCTTGATTTTGAAGCTAATGCTAAAGAAGGAGTTGCTGTAGATTGGCCTATTAGGTATAAAGATATCTCTCCTTGGTATGACAAAGTCGAAAAATTCATAGGAGTAAGCGGAATGAAAGCTGGATTGCCGCATTTACCGGATGGTGTTTTTCAAAAACCCATGGAGCTCAACTGTATAGAAAAAGAGGTTGCAGAACGCATCAAAGAGAATTACAATGATCGTATGATGATGATCGGTAGAGCGGCTAATTTAACAGAGCCAATCGGAACTAGAGGTTCATGTCAATCTAGGAATAGATGTATGCGAGGATGTCCATATGGAGCATATTTTAGTAGTAATTCTTCTACTTTGCCAGCGGCTGAAGCTACAGGTAATTTGACAATTCGTCCTTGGTCTATAGTAATGGAGTTGATTTATGATGATAAAACTCAAAAGGCAAAAGGAGTACGAATCAAAGATGCCGAATCAGGTGAAATCAAAGAATATTTTGCAAAGGTGATTTTCTTATGTGCTTCGGCGTTCGGTTCTACTTGGATCATGATGAACAGTAAATCTGAAAGATTCCCTAATGGATTTGGAAATGATAGTGGAGAGTTAGGTCACAATGTAATGGATCACCACTTCAAATTAGGTGCAAGTGGAAAATCTGAGAAATTTGCAGATCAATACTATAAAGGAAGGAGACCAAATGGTATATATGTACCAAGGTTCCAAAACCTAGATGATAAAACGAAACGAAAAGAATATCTAAGAGGATTCGGATATCAGGGTGGAGGCTCTAGGGCTGGTTGGTGGCAGAATGTTGCAGAAGCAGATTTTGGAGCTGATTATAAAAATGCAATAACAAGTAGTCCTGGTGATTGGTCAATGGGATTGATGGGTTTTGGAGAATGTCTTCCTTACCATGAAAACAAAATTTACTTAAATGAAGATGTAAAGGATATACATGGTCTACCTACACTGACAATGGACGCAGAGTGGAAAGACAATGAATATGCAATGAGAAAAGAGATGATGTCAGCTGCTGCAGAAATGCTAGAAAGAGCAGGTCTCAAAGATGTTCAAGAATATGATAGTGGTTGCAATCCAGGCCTTGGAATCCATGAGATGGGTACAGCAAGAATGGGAAGAGATCCTAAAACATCAGTCCTTAATGGCAATAATCAAGTACATGCAGCGACCAATGTATATGTTACAGATGGTGCAGCTATGACTAGTGCAGCGTGTGTAAATCCATCATTGACTTATATGGCATTGACAGCTAGAGCAGTGGAACATGCCGTAAATGATCTTAAGCAAAATGGCTAAGGAATGATTCAATAATAAAGTAACATTTTCTACTTGTTATTTTATTATTCTACAGCGTTAAAAAGCCTCGCCAATGCCCTGCATTGTCTACGTTTTTTGCCTTGTTGAAAAATAAAATACCTGTGTATAAGAGCGAACTTTATTAAGTGTATCATTCCTTAGTGATTGATAAAAGATATTTTGAGTGACTAAAAACTCTAAAATCTGAAATTAAATGGCGTATAATTTACATATATCGAGATGACATTGTGAACTTCTCAATAGAATCCATTTTTTCCTGTATTATTAACATAAAACCGTGTTATGATTAATCGTATTTTCTTGATTTCTACTTTTGTATATTTCGTTACCATTTGTCTTGATGCTCAACAGATATTTGAAAAGATAGATTCTGATAGTGAAATTAGTGGTGATGCCAATGAATATTTGTCTGCTGTGGATTTTTACCAAGTGGATTTTTCTACTTTAAGAAAAACCTTAAACAATGTGGGTCAAATTGAAATAGCAATTCCTGTTGGAGATCATATTAAGAGCATACTATTCACAAAAACAAACATCCTGACTCCTGATTATAGGCTTCATACCAGTTCAGGGAAGACATTGAATACATCTAGTAAATACTCCTTTTATCATGGAGTGGTTATCGGTCAAGTAAATTCTAAAGCTAGTTTGATTTTTTATGATGATATGCTCTCGATTAGCATATTCGATGAAGAGGGGAACTATGAAATCAATAAAGAAGGAAATTTGTATGCTGGGTATTATAATCATGACAGGAAAGAACCAATTATTCTGGACTGGGAATGTCAAGTAATTGATGAAGAAAATTCTCAACTTAAAAATGATAAACCGGGTGGGCGATCAAATACTACTCCAGAATGTGTCACAGTATTTTTGGAAATTGACAATAATATGTATGTCAAAAAAGGGTCTGATATTGCCAATACTGAAGCATGGGCAATGACATTATTTTCGCAAGTGGCGATATTGTATATCGAGCACAATATTCCGATCAACATTTCAAGTATACAGGTTTGGGACACACCAGATCCTTATGTTTCTGCTACAAATACTTCACAAGCACTTTCTCTTTTTAGGAATGCAGTTCATAATAATCCAAATTTTAATGGGCGGTTGGCTCACTTGCTTTCAGGAAGAAGCTTAGGTGGCGGTATCGCCTATCTCAATGCCTTATGTAGCAACTCAACGAACGTCGCTGTGAGTGCAAACTTAAGCGGTGGAAATGTTCCATATCCTTCTTATTCATGGAATGTCATGGTTGTCTCACATGAACTAGGTCATAATATGGGCTCACCGCACACTCAATCTTGTTCCTGGAATGGAAATAATACTGCCATTGACGGATGTGGAAATATTGAAGGGAGTTGCGCAGATCCTGGTAATCCACCAAACAATATTGGAGGTACAATAATGTCTTATTGTCATCTTACTTCTTCAGGTATAAATTTTAATAATGGATTTGGTCCTCAACCTGGAGCATTGATAGAAGATAGATATATTAATGCCTCCTGCGTTACTGGCGAAAGCTGTTCATACGTATCCCCTTTCAATGATATCTGTGATCGGGCTAAAGAAATTCCCGTTTTGAATTATTGCATAAATGGTTATTATGAAAACTACGCTGCAACGGCATCTGGAGATGGAGGAAATATGAGTTGTGGTGATTCTGGAGTTGAAAATGATATTTGGTATCAATTCGAATATATCAATGTGGATACTATACATTTGACATTTGCAGCGACAAACGATATTGCAAATTTGGTAGTCGAAATATACTCTGGAGATTGCAATGCTTTGACTTCTGTAGAATGTGGATTTTCAGTGAGTGGAGAGTCATTTTCGATTCTCCTTGATGATCCAGCTTTGGTAGATGAGACTCTGTATATACGAGTCGTAGAAAAAGGGTCAGATGAAGAAGGGGAATTTTCAGTTTGTATTTATTCGACAGAGCTGCCATGTCAAGATCAACTGGATACACTTCTTAATATTTATCAAGATTTGGATGGAGCTAATTGGACGAATAATGCAGGATGGGTAGATGGATTCATTAGTGGTACATGTGATTATTGCAATTGGACTGGCATTACTTGTGACTACTTAGGTCAAATAATAGAAATAGATCTATCAAGCAATAATCTGCAAGGAATGTTACCCCAAGATTTAGTTGCATTAATTAAACTAAAGCAATTAAAACTTAACAGCAATCTACTCATTGATACCATACCTAACTATTGGGATTCTCTCGATCAGTTGTATTTTTTGGATTTGAGGTTTAATACATTTACAGGATCGATTCCTTTTTCTTTCACCACGATGGCAAAAATTAATTCTATCCACCTCGACAATAACAGCCTGGATAGCATTATTCCATCGGGGCTTGGATACAATGCTTCGCTTCAGACATTCACTGCCTCCAATAATCTTCTCGAGGGATGTTTTTCTACTGGAATAAGTAACTTTTGTTATAAAGATTCACTAAACCTTGACAACAATCCAGGCCTCCCCTATTCTGGAGATGTGAACCTACTTTGTGAAGAAGGTTGGGGCACAGATTGGGATCTTGATGGATTCTGCAATGAAATAGAGGATTGTGATGATTTTGATGCGGAAATCAATCCAGATGCAGATGAAATATTATGCGATGCTAAAGATAACAACTGCAATGGGATGATTGATGAAGGTTCTGATTTTGGTCCGAATATATGGATAGGTCCAGATACCTTGGGTGTCTTTGATGATTCATTGAATTGGAGTCTTAATCATGTTCCGCTAATCTGTGAAAAC
Organism: uncultured Saprospirales bacterium; assembly: GCA_913061325.1. Taxonomy (GTDB): domain Bacteria; phylum Bacteroidota; class Bacteroidia; order Chitinophagales; family Saprospiraceae; genus CAJXUU01. The sequence goes on from CAJXUU010000011.1 coordinate 11,046, forward strand.
GTAGAAATTGGGATAGGCGGAGATACTATTGATTTAATCCTCTTAGGTAATGATACAGGAGAAGGTGGACAGGGAGGAACAAGCGAATTTACGAACCTGAAAATTAGGAATTTAACCATAGGAACCTTTACAACTCTTCATCTTCAGGAATCTAGTTCAATGTCAATTTTGGGAAATGGAGTGATAGAAAACAACGGTATTTTCAATGTGTCAGGTTATATAAACATCCGTGATCAAAATAACACTTCAAATACTGCTTTTCTCAATAATGGCACTTTTAAAACCATAGGATTCGGAGGAATTTCTATCCAGGAAATTGGAGATTATGGAATAAATAATTCAAGTACTGGAATAATTGAATTTGATGGATATAGCAGTATTGATGCATTTAACAGTGATCTTGCCAAAGGGGGTATATTAAATGAAGGAACGATCAATATTCATGGTAATTTTTCTATCTATGGTACATTTTCTGAAGAAGAGGTAAGAAATGAAAACGGAGGTATATTGGAAGTGAAGGATGGAGGCGTTTTGTCGGTGTATTGAAATGAAGATATCAATGACTCTAAGTCTTGGTTAGTACAAAATTATATCTGGTTTTAGTTTTCGAGCTAGTATAAATATGGTCATCTCTTAATAAGAAAATATCATAAAATCTAATTCAGTGATACTTAGGTATATTTCATTATTTTGTGGCAAATTCTAGCCATATGATTTCTTTTAAAAATATTCTCTTTTTCTCAATAATTGTTTTTCTCATAGGATGCAGTGAAACCCAAACTCCCGATTCCATCATAATCAATGCCAACGTCTGGACCGTTGATGAAAAAAGCCCTAAGGCAGAGGCTATTGCAATTATGGATGGCAAAATCATAGCAATAGGGGAAAGTACTGAAATTGAAAAATTAAAATCTGAAGTAACTAAAGTGATTGATGCAAAAGGTGCATTTGTTATGCCAGGTTGGATTGAAGGGCATGGGCATTTTTCGGGACTAGGCAAAAGCTTGCAAAATCTAAATTTTTTAAAGTCAAAGAATTGGGATGATGTTATAAGCCAAGTTAGAGAGAAAGCTAAAACGCTCAAACCAGGAGAATGGATAGAAGGTAGAGGATGGCATCAAGAAAAATGGGACAAAACTCCAGAAGAGAACTATCATGGTTATCCAGTACACGATGAACTTTCAGCTGCAAGTCCAGACAATCCTGTTATTCTATATCACGCTAGCGGTCATTCTCTCTTTGCAAATAAGAAGGCAATGGAAGCTGCTGGCATAAGTCGTGAAACAGGAAATCCAATGGGTGGGGAAGTAGTTAAAGATGGTAATGGAGATGCTATTGGTGTTTTCGAAGAAAGAGCTATGTCTCTTATATACGAATCATTTAAAGAGTATGAATCGGGGCTGAGCAAAGAAGAATTAGACGCTAAATGGTATGATGCAATTACCCTAGCAGAACAAGAATCCATTAAGAAAGGAATCACTTCTTTTCAGGATGCGGGATCTAAATTCTTTGAAATCGATCGATACGTAAAAATGGCTGAGAAAGGCGATTTGGATTTACGCCTTTGGGCAATGTTAAGGCACCCTGTAGAAGAAATGAAAGGCAAAGTATCTACTGCAAAGGTTATTGGTGTTGGCAATAATTTTTTTACATGTAATGCTATTAAGTCAGAAGTAGATGGCGCCCTAGGAGCATTTGGTGCTTGGTTACTTGAACCATATGCAGATAAGCCTGGCTTCGTAGGCCAAAACACAACAGAAATAAAGGATGTAAAAACTATAGCTGAAATGGCACTCAAAAACGATATGCAACTATGTGTGCATGCTATAGGAGATAGAGCCAATAGAGTCGTAGTTGATATTTATGAAGGCATGCTGTCACCTGTTGAAAACGGTAGTAAGAAAAGATGGAGAATCGAACATGCACAACATATTGATCCTACTGATATTCCTAGATTTTCAGAAAATGGAATTATTGCTTCAATGCAGGGAATTCACTGTACTTCAGACGCTCCTTTCGTAGAAAAAAGGTTAGGGAATCAAAGGGCAAGATTAGGTGCTTATGCATGGAGGTCTCTTTTAGATGCAGGGGTAATAGTAGCAAACGGCACGGACGCTCCCGTCGAAGATGTAGATCCTATCCCATCATTCTACGCTTCTGTAACAAGAAAGAGAATAGACAATGGAATGGAATTTTTCACTGAGCAGAGCATGACTAGAGAAGAAGCAATCTATTCATACACATTAGGAAATGCATATGCTGCTTTCGAAGAAAATATTAAAGGGTCGATTGAAGTGGGAAAAGTTGCCGACCTGACTATAATGAGCCAAGATCTTATTAATTGTTCAGATGAAGAGATATTAGAGGCTGAGGTTCTTTATACAATTATTGATGGGGTAGTGAAGTATGAGAAGTAGAGTTTGGTTGTGAGACCTCGGAGGTTTTCAAAACCTCCGAGGTCTGGTGTAATTGAGCTGCAAGATCGGTGAACTGGCATAATATACCCCATCCTCAATATACCCCATCCTCAATATACCCCACTCACAAAAAAACTTCACAACTAGTATCAGAAATAATATCAAATTTGCCTACTTTGCTCTTGTTAAGTCAAATACAAACCAAATTACATATGAATAATAGATTGATTGGATGCTTCGTTTTATTTCTCTTTGTTGTAAATGGATTTTCGCAAGCGAAAATATATATCACATCAGAACCTACCCTATGTAATACAGGTGTTGATTTCTACTTCACGGTAAGGAATGAAGGGAATGTAGTAATGACGAATAGCTATTTAAAAATGGATATTCCTGAAATTTGGGGTCCGACGGTATTTGTTGGTGTGTTAAATCCAGGTGAAAATTATGATTTTAAGAAGCGAGTTTATACACCAGGACCAGATTCAGAGTATGTGAATTTTGGTGTTGATTTTGTAACGAAAGCTGTTTTTGAATACTTAATTGAAGAAGACTTTTTTTCAACCCAATCAGAATACAAATCGACCATCCTATGCTCCTACGACCCTAATGATAAACTGGTATCGCCCGATAGAGCATCAAAACGGATCTATCCAGAAGAAGGGCTGACCTATACTGTACGATTTCAAAACACGGGTAATGCAGAAGCCATACATGTATCCATAAAAGACACACTAGATGAATCGCTTGATTATTCAACTTTCCAAGTCATAAGCTCTAGCCACGATGATGTTCTGAATACTATAATAACAGCTGAAAGAAACATAGATTTCAGTTTCGTGAATATCAATCTACCAGATAGTACATCGAATGTACAGGAGAGTCAAGGATATATAACCTATACCATATCTCCAAGATCTGACTTATCTACTTGCACATCGATAAAAAATACGGCTAGTATATACTTTGATTTTAATCCGCCGATCGTGACCAATACGACAGAAAGCATCTACTACATTAATTGTGATGATGATAATGTATGCACAGTAGATGATGTGCTAGGGAAAGATGGACTTTGTAGAGGTACATTCCCAGATACAGATCAAGACGGTTACTACGAATGTGATTCTTGTGGTCTTGCAGAAGTATATGTGGATTCTCTTGGACGTGATGTAGGAATTGAAAGTGCGGACGATTATTTTCAGACATTATTGGGTTGTGATCAGTGTGAGGGGTTAGATGATAATGAGGATTATAATGATGATGGGGTGCCGGATTGTGTGGATCCGCCATGGTACCCTATATGTCCATACGAATTTAAAGTAGATTTCAACTTGGGATTAATTTTAAGATTTAGTAGTGTAGATTTTGAAGAACACCATTATCCAGAACCTATAGCTTTTCAATCAATAATAAATGGTACTGGCGATGCTTTCTATAGTCCTAATTTAAAAATTGATTTTGTTAGAGAAGTCGAAAGTGTGAATGGTAATTACATTGAAATAGTTTACAAAATGAAAATGTACGATTATGTAACAGGTGATTTCGGAAATGTACAAATTGTATACTCAAATCATCAAAGCTGTTCGTTTAACGAAATTGAATTAACCTCATTGCCATGTCCCTCAATGATTAATATAACAAATGAATTATTTATATTTTCAAATATTGAAAAAAACATAGACCAGTCAGAAATTTTAGGAGATTTCATTATTGAAGATGAAACTACAACTTTTAATTTTGACGCTAAAGACTATACTTTACCAGCTATTCTTGGGTCTGTGCTTTATATTAATCCATATAATTCTGGACTAGCTAATGCTTTTTCTGACCCATTTAATGGTGTGGTTACACTACCTTCAGGTCTTGTATGTAATATCAATGATGGACTACCTGAAAATTGCAACTTAGAATATGAGACTGAAATAGTTTTAGGAAAGGAATGCAATGACAACAACCCTTGCACCCACCACGACAAATACCTAACCCAACCCGACGGCACCTGCGCCTGCATCGGAACCCCAAAACCTGACCGTGATCTAGACGGCACCTGCGATGCAAATGACAATTGCTACCTTCTCTCCAATCCAGACCAACTAGATACCGACGAAGATGGACTCGGTGATATCTGTGATACCGATGATGACAATGATGGTATTCCAGACGAAGAAGATAACTGCCCATTGATCAACAATCCCGAGCAAGAGGATGAAGACGAAGATGGCATCGGCGATGTATGTGAAGGACTAGCTGTAGTTGATATTTTGGATGCAGTAACTATTCATCCTAATCCTGTATTGGATGTATTATTTGTTGATCATTCATATGGAGCCAGCTATTCAATTATCAATTCTGTGGGACAGATGGTAAATAAAGGAATGATCGCCGATGATCAAATTAGTGTTGAAGCGTTGAACGTCGGCATCTACTTTTTGATGATTTCTAATGCGTCGGAAGTGAGGACTTTTAGGTTTGTGAAAGGATAAACCCATCCCTCGGATTCCCAAGCTTGCAAAGATCACGGATCGGGACTAGACCTCGGAGGTTTCGAAAACCTCCGAGGTCTCCTTACCTTTTCAAATCATCAACCCGCGAATTTACAATTCTCTACACTGCTCAAGTGTTTACTGCGTGCGCCACTTGATAATTTCTTATATTCACAACTGAATAATAAAAACCTTATCAAGCATGAAATTAACTCGTCTCATTACATTATTCTTATCCCTTGTACTTATCAGTTCCATAAACGGTCAGATTGATCTGGATCAATGGAAGGAACTAAATTTTCGAAATCTTGGACCTGCGGGAATGAGTGGAAGGATTACGGCTATCGATGTGGATCTTAGTGATACGGATAGAATATTTGCTGGTTCTGCATCTGGAGGAGTTTGGTTCAGTGAAAACGGGGGCATATCATGGGAGCCAATATTCGATGATCAACCTGTATTATCAATCGGATCTATCAAGATCAATCAAAATAATCCAGCAGAAATTTGGGTTGGAACAGGAGAAGGGAATCCAAGGAATTCACTGAACACAGGAGCGGGCATCTACAAGACGATTGATGGCGGTAAGACTTGGAGGTTGATGGGACTTGAGAAGACGAAAGTTGTCCACAGAATCATAATAGATAAGGATAATCCTAATACTGTATATGCTGGAGCGATGGGTTCTCCTTGGGGTCCAAATATAGAAAGAGGAGTATTCAAGACCACAGATGGTGGAAAGACATGGAAGAAAATTCTCTATACCAATGACAAAACTGGAGTTGCTGATATGGTAGTCGATCCAACCAATCCAAACAAGTTGATCGTAGCTATGTATGAGCATATCCGTCATCCATGGGATTATTTTTCTGGTGGAAAAGGTAGTGGACTCCATATCACATACGATGGTGGAGATACATGGAAAAAACTAACAGATAAAGAAGGTCTTCCAAAAGGAGATCTTGGTCGTATGGGCATAGCAATTGCTCCATCTATGCCGAATATCATATATGCATTAATAGAAGCAAAGGAAAATGGACTTTACAAAAGTACTGATGGTGGAGAAAAATGGAGTTTAGTATCTAAGAAAAATATTGGGAATAGACCATTTTATTATTCTGAAATATATGTCGATCCACAAAATGAAAACAGAATTTACAATCTATGGTCTTATGTATCATTGAGTGAAGATGGAGGTAAGACATTCAAGACAATCATGGACTATGGAAATGGAGTACATCCAGATCATCATGCATTTTGGATAGATCCAAATGATCCAACTTATCTGATTAATGGTAACGATGGTGGAATGAATATCTCTCGAGATAGAGGTGAATCATGGAGGTTTGTGCACAATATTCCAGTAGGTCAATTTTACCATGTAAATATCGATAATGACTGGCCATATAATGTCTATGGAGGGATGCAAGATAATGGGTCATGGATCGGACCATCAATGGTAATGAAACGAGGAGGTATCAGAAATTATGATTTCCAAGAGCTGTATTTTGGAGATGGATTTGATGTGGTTCCTTATCCGGATGATAGTAGATATGGATGGGCAATGAGTCAGGGTGGAAACGTTGGTTTTTACGATAGAGAGACTGGTTTGGTCAAGTTTGTAAAACCAGCACACCCTGAAGGAGAGACATTAAGATACAACTGGAATGCGGCTATTGCACAAGATCCAAATAATCCTTGTGGAATGTATTTTGGTAGTCAGTATCTGCACTATACGGATGATTGTGGTGAGTCATGGACTATTAAGTCAGAAGATCTTACTACAAACGATACTTCGAGGCAACATGCTGATAAGAGTGGAGGTTTGACGATAGATGCTACTCAAGCTGAGAATTTCACTACAATATTAGCTATTGCACCAAGTCCAGTAGATGAAAAAGTAATCTGGGTAGGAACAGATGATGGAAATCTTCAACTGACTATAGATGGAGGCTCATCATGGACTAATCTAAATAAAAAACTTAAAGGAGTACCGAAAACTGCTTGGATACCACAGATTATTGTGTCAGAAAAGAATGCAGGGGAAGCATTTGTAGTTGTGAATAATTATAGACAAAACGACTACTCTGCCTATGCATTTCATACTACAGATTATGGAAATAATTTCACAAGAATAGCTGATGATAGACAGATTAAAGGATTTGTGGTATCCATCGTACAAGACCCAGTAGAACCAAATCTTCTATTTTTAGGAACAGATGCTGGATTATATATGTCCCTTGACAAAGGAAAGAACTGGAAACATATGAATGAAGGATTTCCGTCTGTGCAAGTTAGTGATTTGAAGATTCATCCGAGGGAACATGATCTTGTGATAGGAACTTTTGGTAGAGCGTTATGGATCTTGGACGATATTCGTCCATTGAGAAAATTAGCAACTGAGGGTAAAGGAATACTGAATAGAGACCTTATGTTATTTGATTCTCCAGTAGCATATCACGGGAGTATGAGATCATATGATGGTATTCGATTTAATGCTCAAGGTGAATTCATAGGAGATAACAAAAGTGTTAATTATGCTAAGATAAATGTGTGGACTAAGCCAGGAGAAGAATTGGACAAAGAAGAGGAGGTAATGGTCTATGTTAAAAATACAAAAGGAGACACTATTCGTACTATCAAGCGTAAAATCAAAGGTGGATATGATCAAATCAGATGGTCGATTGATGAAGACGGCGTAAGATACCCAAGTAGAAAAGAAGTAAAAAAAGATGCTGACAAACCAGGTGGAGTAGATGTCATGCCTGGCGAATATAAAGTGATTGTAAAAAAAGGAGACCATTTAGACTCTACAATGATATCAGTAAAAATGGACCCTAGATCAGAAATGGGCATAACTGACATGGAAGCTAATGTTAAAGCGCAGAAAGATTTCGAAAAGACAGTGATTGCAGCAAGTGAAGCATTTGATAGAATCACAAAAGCTAAGAAAACTGTAAAAAAAGTGAAAGGCCTTATGGAAAATCAAGACAAAGAAATCAAGACTGAAGTGGATAGCCTAAGTAAGTTGATAACTACAGAACTGGATAGTCTTTCGAAACTTTATATGATGCCTGAAGGACTAAAAGGAATCCAAAGAACACCAGGATTGCTTAATGGTAAATTATATAGAGCTTCTGCTTCAATTAGGGGTAGCTGGGGTAAACCTGGGGCCAACTCCGATAATGTAGTAAAAGTAGCGAAACGAGAAGTGAAAACCACAGTTGATGCAGTAAATAATTTCTTAGAGAATAATTGGAAGCCTTATGAAGCAAGGATAAAAGAGATACAGTTGAAAATATTCGAAGATATGGATAAGGTGAAGATAGACTAATGATTCTATCCTTAATGTGACTTTAATAGTTTTTGAAGGCTTCAGCTTAATTGTTGAAGCCTTTTTAATTTTGATTACCGCTATTTCATTTCCAGGCCATACTTTTTATAATATACCCATTGGAAAACAGCTCTAGCGATTAGAAACAAAGAAAGTGCTATCCAAACATTCGATCCATTACTTGTTTCAGGAATCATATAAAACGACACTAGGTAAACTATAAGCGCCATAACCATTGCATTTCTCATGCTTGTAGTAGCTGTAAGACCAACGAAAATGCCATCCCATATATAGCTTGCAAATCCAATAATTGGGAAAATAGACATGAAAAATAATAATTCCTTGCCTACTGCTAATAGTGATGGGTCATCACTGAATAATCCAAATAGCTCAATGCCAAAGATGTAGTAGATTGCTGCATATAAGAAGCTTACCATTCCTCCCCATAAAAAAGATTGACCAATAACCATCTTGACCTCTTTAGGTTTACCTGCGCCGATATATTTTCCTACTAGACTTTCAGTAGCATAAGCAAAACCATCGATTCCGTAGCTCATCCAATTTACAAATTGCATCAAAACTACATTAACTGCAAGCACAACATCTCCAAGTTTAGATGATTGTCGATAGAAGAATCCGAATGAAAATGTAAGGCATAATGTTCTAAGGAAGATATCAAAATTTACTTTTAGAAATCTTTGATACTCTGAAAGAACTGATAATCTTTTAACTAATGACCAATTGATATAAGATTGGTACTTCTTTAAAATTAGTGCTAAACCAATAATCAGTCCTGTATATTGAGCGATGACTGTTCCAAGTGCTACTCCACGTACATCCAAACCTGCAATTTTGACTAGATAGAAACTTGTTATAATGTTAACTACATTTATTATTATGGTCAGAATTAGAGGATAGATAGCATTTTGCATACCGAATAACCAGCCCATGATTACCATCAGCATCAATGCAGCGGGAGCGGCCCAAATTCTTATTTTAAAGTATTCTAGGATAAGAGGATCATTTTCGGCACTTACTACAAGTGCTGACTTTGCTAATTCGTAAATAGGAGATTGTAGTATTAATAAGATTATTGCCAATAATATAGATAGGACTCCTGCTCTCAAAAGGGATAACCACACTTCATCTTTATTATTAGCGCCATATTTTTGAGCGGTCATGCCTGTTGTACCCATTCTAAGGAATCCGAAATTCCAATAGATAACATTAAAGAGAAATGATCCAAGACCAACCGATGCCAAATGCAAACTAGATAATCCTCCCATCAAAATTGTATCAACAGTTGATAACAAAGGCACTGAAATATTACTCAAAATATTGGGTATAGAAAGCTTTATGATTTCTTTATTAATCTGTTTTTTCATTGGGGGCAAGATATGTAGATTTTCTTGTTGAATTGTTCAAATAATTGATGGATCTTAACAGTAAATTGATCAAATGATACGAATACAATTCGTATGCCTATTTTTCATTAATGCTAGCTATTTTTGAATTGATAAAATTATAAAACTATGATAGCTCACTATTTGGATCCTATAATTATTGGTCTCTTTGTTTTAGGGTTATTGATTTGGTTTAGGAATCCAATAACAAGTAAAGCAGGAAATTTATGGTGGATACATATTGTAGGATTTGTAGCCATATATATTACGATAGTTTGGGTAGTTTTTTGTGGTGAGCTGATACTAAACAACAGATTACAAGAGTTTGATCTGAATAATGATGGAATATTTACAAGTGATGAGCAAACAGTTGAACAGACGGATACAATGGAAAGAGTAGCGAATGATACAACTAGAAAATTTGTTATTTATACTGGTCTAGTATACTCAGCAATTATAACAATTGCACTTTTTTTATTTTATTTATTTAGAATTCACGTTTGGGCAAAGTATATAAAGAAGACAAATGGATAACACATAACATATATTTAAAATGTGTTACTTTCGCAATTAACAAATGTCTTATGGTCGAGACAAACAATTTGATACTATGAAAGATTTTTTAAAGTTTTTAATTAGCAAGCCATTTCTTAAACAACTATTATATGTTATTATTTTTCTAACGGTAGTGTTGATGCTTGTCTTATTATGGTTGAGGGTTTACACAAATCATGGACAAAAACTAGAGTTACCTAATTATATAAATCAAGAGATTGAAGATGCTAGAAAGGATGCTGATGATAAGACTTTTGAGATAATAATTACTGATTCAATCCATAAAGTTGGAAAACCTGGGGGACTAATAATAGACCAGAACCCTACACCTGGATCTATGGTCAAAGAAAAGAGAAAGATATATGTGAACGTTACTAAGTTTTCACCTGATCAGATCAAAGTTGCTGATTTACCGGTATTATATGGAAGTGAATATGATCAAAAAAGGACTGAATTGAAATATCTAGATATCACTTCTAAAATAAAATCTGAAAAATTTGATAGAGGAGAACCTAATCACATTTTGGAGGTTTGGTATAGAGGGAATCTGATTATCAATGATAAAATTTTGAAATCGGAATTGAAAATAGATAAAGGAGGGGAATTAGAATTTGTAATAAGTAAACCTGAAGGCGGAAGAGATTTTATTCCAAATCTTGTTTGTCAAGAATTTATTGCTGCGGAATCTAAATGTATGCTTTCAAAATTTCAAATTGGAAGAGTAACAGAAATGGGAGAAATTACAGATAGGAATACAGCCTTTGTGGTCTCTCAACAGCCTCCTTTTGATGGTAGCAGTATGATAAGTCATAATTCAGCAATAGCCGTCACAATAATGCAGGAGAGACCTGATGATTGTAAATAAGATTTATGAATACACAATAAGAAGATAATGACAGATATAACAACTGAAGAACTCAAAATAAAACTTGATAACAAAGAAGAATTTGTATTTATCGATGTAAGAGAGCCATTTGAATATGAAGAGTTTAACCTTGGGGCACAGTTGATTCCATTAGGTGCAATTCCTGGAGTGTTAAATGATTTAGAGCAACATAAGGATAAAGAAATAGTTATCCACTGTAGATCAGGAGCACGAAGTGGAAACGCAAAACAATTTTTAATGGAACTAGGATATAAGAACGTAAGAAATCTCTTGGGTGGTGTTGTAAGATGGCAGCAACTATATAGCTAATTAGACGTTCTAGATATCTATTTTTGGCCATTGCTTTTTCTCTGCCAAATAGTTGTAAGCATCAATTCCCTGCAAACCGCCAGTATGTATCCATAAATAAGAATGCTTATTGTTGACTTTACCACGGTCGGCCATATCGCTAAAACCAGATAATAATTTTCCATTATAGATTGGATCTATTGAAATATGAGTTTGTGCTTTAAAATCATTTATAAAACTTATTAATTTAGATGATGTTTTACCATATCCTCCAAAATGATAACTACTAATGAACTTTAGTTGAGAATGTTTACTTGGATCTGTTTTACTAAGAATTTCATTCTGGAGATGATCACTTTTTAAACTTGAGAAAACCCATAACTCTTTACCTGAAATCAGGTTTTGTAGTATTCCAGTAGCTGTAGATCCTGTTCCAGCTGAGACCATTATTATATTGTAGTAGGAATTATTTATCTCATTTGATAATTCGTGCAATCCTTTTTTAGCTAAATCATTTGAACCTCCTTCAGGGATAAGAATGTAATTTGAATATTCTGATAGAATGGCTTTTATCGATTCACCGTTTTCTTTTTCTCTATAGCTCGTTCGATCCACGAACCGTAGTTCCATACCACACTTTTTGGCAAACTTAGTTGTAGGATTATTTTTGTCATAGTCACCTCTAATAATACCTACTGACTTCAATCCTAGTTTTTGACAAGCTGCAGCAGTAGAATAAATATGGTTAGAAAACGCTCCTCCAAAAGTGACAATTGTATCTACACCATTGGACAAAGCATCTTTAAGATTATATTTTAGTTTTCGCCATTTATTACCAGAAATAGTTGGATGTAAAAGGTCTTCTCGCTTCACCGAAAGAGATACTCTTAATCGATCTAAAAGTACAGTATTTATTTTACTTATTGGACTATAAGTATTAGTGTCAAAAATATCTTTCACAACTATAGATTAATTTCAAATTAATATTCGAAATTCTAAACAGACCTAATCCATTCGTAATTCATCATCCATATTATCGAAAAACTTGTACTCAAGCATTTGAAAATCATTATTTCTCTTGATAGTGATCCATGTCTTGAATTCTCGGTACCATTTCACTTGTTCAGATATTATACCCTTGGTGAGATAAGAATAAATGAATGGGTGAACTACTAGCTTCAGTTTTGATTTTGGCCTACCAGAAAGAATATGATTAATATCTCTTTTTATATCATCAATGATAAGTACAGAAGCTTTTGCCTTGCCTGATCCAAGACAAGTTGGACAAGTTTCCGAAGTATCAATTTTTACTTCCTCTCGTACTCTTTGACGAGTAATAGCCATAAGGCCAAATTTACTCAAGGGCAATATCGTATGCTGTGCACGATCATTCCTCATGAAGTCTTTCATCTTATTGAAAAGAGAAATTTTATGATCGGTATTCTTCATATCAATGAAGTCAATGATAATAATACCACCAATATCCCTCAATCTTACTTGTCTTGCTACTTCTTCTGCAGCTTCTAGATTCACAGATAATGAAGCGTCTTCTTGAGATCTTTTGTTCGCTTTTGGTCCACTATTCACATCGATGACGTGCATTGCTTCTGTATGCTCTATCACTAAGTAAGCACCACTGTGCATTGTATAGGTCTTACCAAAAGAAGATTTGATCTGATTGGTTACTCCAAAAGCATCAAATATTGGTCTCGAACCTGTATGGTGCTGAATGATATTAACTTTTTCAGAACCAATCGATTTAAGATATTCACGGCTATTATTGTATAGATCTTTGTCATTGACAACTACTTTGTTGAAGTTGGCAGATAAGACGTCTCTTAGTATGCTAGATGTCTTATCTATTTCACTCAATAGTTTTCTTGGACTATTGGCTACCTTTAGTTCATCATAAATTTCTTTCCATTTATCAGCCAGTCCTCTGATTTCTGAATGTAAATCAGCTACCATCTTACCTTCTGCGGCAGTACGTACGACTACTCCAAAATCTTTAGGCTTGATGCTTTCGACTAAGACTTTTAATCTTTGTCTCTCAGCATTATTTCCGATTTTCTTTGATATCGATACTACATTGTTGAATGGCGTCAATACAACGTATCTACCGGGAATTGTGATTTCACAACTAAGTCTTGGACCTTTTGTAGAAATAGGTTCTTTTAAAACCTGCACAAGTACATAATCATTTTTGGAAAATACTTGATCTATTTTTCCATTCTTGGGGTTGTCAGCTAATTTCTCAAATTTTTCAAGGAGGTGACTATTTAGGCTTTTGCCCATCACTTCTTTAGTATACTTTTTGAGAGACAGGATCTGAGGTCCAAGGTCTGTGTAATGTAGAAATGCATCTTTACGGTGACCAAGGTCAACAAATGCAGCATTGAGACTTGGTCTCATTTTTTTTACGTTACCTAGAAATATATCTCCTACGGTAAAGTTACTGTTAGTCTTTTCATGATGAATCTCCACCAAACGACTATTCTCCATCAACGCGATTTCTACTTCGGTTGGGGAAGAATTTACTATTAATTCTTTATCCACTTTATTAGGATTTAGTGGACAGTCAGTATAATATAATCTCATTATATAAAATACGCGAAAAGATGATAACCTACCCTCTACTAAGGGGCTAATTGTTATGTATCAATATCGATCAATATATAGTGGCTTAGAAAGTGGAAAATATCCAAAAAGTGAGGAATATATATAAAAACTATAAAAGTGAAATTAACTATAAGAAACTAGTTTTATTTGGTTTGATCTACTTCTAGTTTCAAGTCGAGTTGTCATTATTCTACATCCGTACTCATAAGTCGAATGTTTTAATTGTGGTCTTCTCCATCTATGGGAAGTCTAATTTAAGAATTTTGACTGGATTTCTTTTTGTCCGATTTTATTTTTTGATACATCTCTGTATCTATCAGACATATAATTTATCTTAAAAATTATATTAAATAGGGTTGCTCAATACATTTGAGCCTAAATAAAAATCACTTTTCTTTCTTCTAAGCTACTTGATATAATGAAAAGTGCTTGATGGTATATTTATGATACCATCAAGCATTATAGACTGTCTATATTATTATCTTTTCTTTGTCTTATGTCTGTTTTTTCTAAGTCTCTTCTTTCTCTTGTGAGTTGAGATCTTATGTCTTTTTCTCTTCTTACCGCACGGCATAATCTACAGTTTTAAGTTTATTAATTTATTTCTTACACTTATCTTGAAACTCCTTAGCCTTTGATTCATTCCCCGCTTGCGCATAGGCTTGAGCTATAAGACATATTGAGTTGTTATTTTCTGGTTCTAAGCCTAATGCTTTCTCCAATCTTTGGATTGCTTTCACGGTCTGATTTGTTCTCAAAGCCAATCTAGCAAGTTGATTCATTACCTGAACGTTATCAGGATTGTTTTCGTTCAACTTGAGCAACATTTGAATTCCCTGCATTGGGCTCGTATCTGGATTGTCTACATATATCAAAGCAAGATTGATCTTATCATTGATATTGTTTTCAGACAAGCTGATAGCATTTTCAAATGCCTTTACTGCTCTTCCTTTTGCAAAAAGAACTTCCTTCTCTTCACTACTGCTCTTCATACCTATTTGATATGTAGTTCCAGCTATCGACCAAGCATCCTTGGTGTTTTGAATTTTCGCTATCTCTTCAGCAAAATATCCGGATACAATAGGTACTCCAAATTCGTACCATTTTGATGCCATACTTTTCGCTCTTTCGATTTTATCATTATCCGATTCGGCATCATGATATTCCGTCTGTAGCGCTTCGATGATATTCAATTGATCTTTTGACAAAGCCTTTTTTGAACTTGTCACGATATTTTGAATACCTGTGGCTTCTATATTATTTGCTCGAGACATTCCTGCCGCTTTCTGTTCTTTTGGGATGGTACTCATTCCAAAATATATAAAACAGAATAAAGCGATTGAAGCTACAACAAGAATTGACTGTGATTTACTTATTTTCATTGTCAACGATTTTTGTTATTGCTTTAAGATTACCTTAAAAAAGTAAATTTACTTATCTGATTCAGAAGGTAACTCTTTTACATTTTCCTTTACTTGCTCAACGAATACTTTCGCTGGTTTGAATGAAGGAATAAAGTGTTCTGGAATTTCGATGGCTTCGTTTTTCTTGATATGTCTACCAATTTTCTTCGCTCTTTTCTTGATTACGAATGAACCGAATCCTCGAATATAAACATTCTCACCTCCTGCAAGAGAGTTTTTTACTTCTTTAAAAAACATTTCCAAAGTTACTAAGACGTCAACCTTAGGTACTCCAGTTTTTTCTGATATCGTTGCTACTAAATCTGCTTTTCTCATTAATACTTTGGTTTTTAATTAGTTATGACCAAATTTTTGCTTCTTTTTCTAAAGCGAGGCAAATTTCGCAATAAAAGTGAATAATGGAAATTATTCACCACTTTTTTGTAATAAAAAAGCGATTAATCTTCATATTAACCTATTCATTTACAATATTTTAAAAATATCTTGCCATTCTTACTATGGATGTGTTCGAGGGTTTTCAAAATAATATTACTTTAAATGAAGGATAACTTAATAATCATCCGTTATTAATTCGTTTTGCAAACAATAAACCATTGTAATTGAACGAACTATGCTTTGATTAAGTAAATTAATATAGAGTAATTAGGTTTTATTACCTTAATTGGAAGAGATAGTGCCTAAAGAAATATTGATTTAATGGAGACTTGGGCTGTTAATTCACTACGGTACAATCCCGAAAGAAAACTATATTTGAAATCTAATAAAATAGAATATGACACTAGGTGATTTTTTTCAAGCACTATCTGATAATCCTGCGATAGTATGTTTTTTGTTTATTTCGGTGCCACTTACAGCATTCTTAGCATCAATATTTGGTAAAAAAGAAGGAGCAGCTAGTCCGTGGAAAGAATTGTATTCAGCACTTGTCTACCTGACTTGTATACCAGGAATATTTGCCATAACACTCAATGTATATCTATTTCTATTTGAACGACAACGTGTCAATGATGTCAACCTTTATACCCAAGTATTGCCAATTATTAGTATGGTGCTTACCTTATGGTTAATAAGAAAGAATGTAAAACTGGATCAAGTTCCTGGTTTCGAGAAACTCGGAGGGTTAATTATGATCTTATTTGCACTCATAGTGTTTATGTGGATTTTAGAAAAGACACATATTTTTGCCATTACGATCATTCCGTTTTCTTATTTCGTTATTCTCTTTGTGGTCTTATTAGTTGGGATAAGATTTGGGTGGAGACGGATTGTTAAGTAGAAATAGCTAATTAGATTGTATAGTCTTATCTTTTAATCCTCGATTTTCATAGGATCGGATAGTTTCTGCACGGCCTTCTCTCTTACTTTTTTCCAAATCGAGCATATCTGTTTCAAACCTTGAGCTGTTTTTACCACTATTTTGCCAATAATAATATCTTATATATTCCTCGAAAGACAGTTCCGAATTGCTGGCTTTTTGCCACAATTTAAAGTGTGATTTACTTTTTGGTTCCTCTAATTGGAGTGTGTAAAGAAGGTTTAGTTTATATCCATTAGATTCATTGCCATAGAAATTGACCCAAGTTCTTTTACTCTGAGTCATTTCTTCTTTGATAATAGCTACGAAGTTTTCTTTGCCTTTTTTTAGTTTTGGTTTATCTACGTAGTATGCATTCATAAAGCTAAAAAATGAAATGTCATTAGCTCCTAAATATCTATAGAATTCTAATTTTGAACTTCCTTCTTTAATTCTATTTTCTGATAATGCCAGATAATTTATGAGTGTACATTTAATTTTGTATTTATTTCCCAAAGAGATTATACTATCAATATTGAGGTAATCTGGATCAATCAATTTTAAATATAATTCTTTAGACTTTTCATCCAGGACAGACTCAAAATTGGAATAGTCATTCGTTAGCACTTGTTGATATACTGAGTCAAAAGATTTTATAAGAGGATCTTTTTCTTGGGTGCAGCTAAAAATCAGAAATGAAAAAATAAAAAATAAATAGTTTTTGAATGACATATAGTCGTTTGATTTTAATTCATTCATAAACGAATGTTTGTTTAGTTTTTGGTTTAATTCAAATCATACCCAATACTGCCCATATACTCTTCACACCAAGTGCAATTGTCACGACTAAAATAAATAGTCCAATAATGTTTTGGTAAGTATTATTTCTATGATTTTTCAGAACGGACCTTTTATTTACAATCCATAAAAGAAACCCTGCAATAATAGGTAATAGCATACCATTGGTAAATTGAGCATATCTAATAATCACTATTGGACTCCAACCAATGCTTGAAAATAATACGCCTATCAGCAAAATAAAGATCCAAACTCCTCTGAATGCTCTACTTTTTAGACCCCTGTCCCAATCCAATAGTTCAGTGCACACATAGGCGGCTGCAAGGGGGGCTGTAATGGCTGAAGTCAGACCTGCTGCAAATAGACCAATGCCAATCATATATCTTGCTGATTTTCCAAGAAGTGGCTCCAAACTTTGCGCCATACCTAACGCGTTTGTGATAGATAATCCTTTGCCATGAAGTGATGCTGCAGCTATAATGATCATCAACGATATAAATCCGCCTAAAAAAATAGAAATTATTAAATCTTTTCTGACAACACCTAAATAAGTACTTCCAGTCCATTTTTCTTTTACCAATGATGCATGGAGAAATAAATTATAAGGCACAACTGTTGTCCCGACTATGCCCATTATCGTTAAAGTACTCTTTCGGGGCATTGTTGGAATAAACATCCCACTCATAATTTCACTTAATGAAGGCTTGGTCAATATCGCAGCTAATAGAAATGAAATACTCATCAAAATAACAATACCTATCAATAATCTCTCGATCAGTTTGTAATTTCCAATGTATAAGATGATAAACGCAAGTGCTCCAACCACAAGACTAAATGGATTGAACCCTAATTCTGGTTTATTGATACCTATCGCATCTAACCCCATGACTGCACCAGATAGATTTCCTGCTTCATATGCTGCATTACCTATCACTATGGCTGAAAGGATTAGAAGGATAGACAAAACTTTTAGTATAGGTTGTTTTATCTCTGTCCGTATGATTTCTGATAGGCCTTTATTCGTGACGAGACCGATCCTTGCTGACATTTCTTGAAGCACCATGGTTGCAAGAATGGAAAATACCATAGCCCATAAAAGATCGAATCCATGATTGACTCCAGCGGCTACACATACTGTAACTGTACCGGGACCTATAAATGCAGCTGCGATCAAGGTGCCGGGGCCTATGTTAGAAATCCATTTGAACATTGGGTTTATACTTGGTGTATCGTAAAGATATAATTCTTTGAATAGTATGAAAGTTTATGATGGCCTAAGGTATATTTGAAATACACTAAAAGAGAATTACTCTTTAACACTATAAAGCGGTTAAGCAATAAAGCAACAAATTAAACTATTCTTCAAGAACCTGAGGTAGGACAATCACTTTTACAGTTTCAATCTTAGTATCTGATACTTTCTCGAATATAAACCGGTACCCATCCAGATCAAGCTCATCACCTTGATTTGGAATAGTTTGATGGGTCATAACGATATATCCAGAAAGTGTATGGTATTCCCCTTCTGGGAAATTTATATTCTCATATTTTTCATTGATCTGACTGACCTCCAATCTACCCGCAAATCTATATTCAGTTTCAGAGATTACTTCATCTGAGTGATCTTCTTCGTCGTATTCATCTTCTATCTCACCGAATATTTCTTCGAGTATATCTTCAAGTGTGATCAGTCCTGCCGTACCGCCAAATTCGTCCACTACACAAGCGATAGAGGTTCCTTCTTTTATGAAATTCATCATCAAATCTTGCACATTCATGGCTTCAGGAATGTAGGTAATTGGCATGATACTTTTCTTAAGATTCTCGGGATTTTTAAGGAGTTGTTGATGATGAATATATCCAATAACATTTTCTATATCTCCATCTTTTACTATGATTCTTGATAGTCTGGCTTCTTTGAATGCTTCTAGAAGGTCATCAAGACTGTCTTTCGCATCAATATGAATGATTTCATTTCTAGGAATCATGCAATCTCTAACCTTTACCTGTTTGAGATTAAGTGCATTGGTTAGAATTTCTTTATCTATAGTTTCTTCTTCTGATATTGAGTCATTGATATAATGCTCAAGATCTACCTTGGTAAGTACATTTTCAACCTTGTCTGTAGGTATTCTAAAGATAGATTTTAATAAAAAGTTGGAAAGACCCGTCATAATAGAAGCTGGGATCATCAATACCCACTTTAGAAAACTGAGCGGGTAGCTAAATCTATATAAAATCTCATTTGCATATAGTCTGAAAAGAGTTTTTGGTAGAAATTCTCCAAATATCAATACCACAATGGTAATAATAAGTGTAACTATAATGAGAAGGAATTTCGAGTCCTCAGCAAATGCAGGGCTCAATAATGGCTCAATCAACTTGGTCATGAAGATTGTAAAGATGACTAAGGAAATATTATTTCCAACCAACATAGTGCTGAGGAACCCTTTTGGTTTCTCATAGAAGTTGGCAAGGATTCTTCCTCTTTTATCACCTTTGTTTCTCATTACCTCTATACCAAGCTTATTGGCAGAGATGAATGCTATTTCTGCACCTGAGAAAAAGGCAGATAACAAGAGCGTAAAAATGATTATAATAATAGTTGATAACATAGTGCGAATATATGTGTAATAGTTTATTGAATTATAATCAAAATAAGGAAAGTGGTTAGTGCAACACAAATATTCTTTGCACTTAGTAGGAGAGTTAAATTTTGATGCCAGTTAAAAGTTAAAAGAATAGCCAATCAATCAAAATAAAACAACTCCGATCAAGCTACCTGCTTAATCTTATATTCTTGACTTTTTAAGATCTTCCTAAAAAAATCCTTGCTCTTTGGAGTTAATAATTCTTCCATCACAACAACAAGAGAAAGTATGTCTAGCAAGCAATTGATACGACCTTCTGTATCAAAAAACTTGTTGACAATAACAATTTTATTATTTTCGACAATACAATAACCGCTTTGAAAATTTCCTTTTTCGTAACGAATAGTATAATCTTGTTCTTGGAAGATCAATTCTAACTTATGAAGCGTTGTTTTTGTGAAGTTTAGCATTGTGACTTTTAGTATTCTAGCACAAATATAAGATAATCATATATATGACGAATTATAATATTACTCAATTTTCGAACAGATTATTTCTAGTGTTTCTTGTATTCTTTTTTGTGGGTCTTTCTACTGTGGATGCACAAAAGTTCAAAGGGAGTGCAGTGTTTGGTTTGAATCTTGCACAAATAGACGGAGATGATTTGGCAGGTTTTAGTAAATTAGGTTGGACTGGTGGTGTCAAAATAGGCTATCCTCTTAAAGATAATGTCGATTTAACTATGGAAATGCTTTACAGCCAAAGAGGTAGTATTGATGGGTTTGGATTTGGGAGTCAATCTGTAAATTTTACAGATCTGAAATATTTGGAAATTCCAATTTACGGCAATATTATGGATTGGTTTATTGCTGATGAAGGATATCATAAGGTAAAGGCACATGCTGGGCTCAATTTCTCTTACTTGTTCGCAGTAGATTCATCTAATGGAGCGGTGAGCAATGACATTGATACTTATAAGCGGAAGAACGTCGGTTATTTGTTGGGAGTGGACTATATGTTTACAAGGCACTTAGGGACAACTGTAAGGTATAGTCGCGCATTCAATAGTATTCTAGAAAGTAATGCGATTAGCTATTGGATTACCATTCGTACAGAGTATTCTTTCTAATTATTGTTTAAAAGCCTACTTTGCGAATAAATCTAAAATATCTATGATAAGAACGATCATATTATTCATTGGAGTGATGCTAATTTTGTCTTGTAATTCAGACCAAAAGAAGAGCGCTACGACTGCAGTAACCACAGAGAATGCAGCGTCTAAATTTAAATTGCCTAGCTTTCCGCAAGCTGAAATGGAAAGACTTTTTCAAGAAGCAACGTTTATTGACTATATATTTTATGATCTGCCCTTTTCTATCAGTCAAGATAATCAACCGAGCATTCATGCTAACTTAAAATTGATTTCTTCAGGTGTTCTAGATAATTTACCCAAGAATTGTAAACCAATAGGTAGAGAATTTTTCCAGATTAATGGAGAGATTGTACATGAAGCGGATTTATATTTCTCAGATAGTTGTTATGGTTATGTGTTCCTCAAAGATGAGAAGCCAATTTATGCTAACAAATTAACAGAAGCAGGTATGAAATTTTACACGAATATTATTAATCAGTCTAATCAAATCAAGAATAAAGCTATAAATGGAAAGTAAACTTGGGGTCATAGATCTTGGCTCTAATACCTTTCATATATTGATTGTGAACAGATACAAAGATGGAGGTTTTGAAACTCTGCATAAAGAAAGAGCTTTTGTAGGCCTTTCTGAGAATGGTATAGAATTCCTAAGTGAACAAGCTATGGATAGAGGGTTAGCTGCCTTGGTAAGGTTTAATGAAATTCTGAAACAACAAGAAGTAGATCATTTTTCAGTAATAGGAACATCAGCATTAAGATCTGCAAGTAATAGTTCAATATTTTGTCAACGAGTCAAAGATCAAATAGGGATAGATATTGATATTATCGATGGTGATCGAGAAGCTAATTATATATATAATGGTGTAAGAAAATTGATAGATTCATATGATAGACCTCAAATAATCATGGACGTGGGTGGTGGAAGTGTAGAATTTATATTAGTAGAAAAGGATCAATTAGTTTGGTCTGCTTCTTATGATATAGGTGTAGGCGTATTGTTCAATCATATACCTATGTCGGACCCATGTACAAAAGAAGAAATTGATACAATTAGCCATTTCATAGACCAAGAGTTGAAATCGCTTAAGTCTAT
Organism: uncultured Saprospirales bacterium; assembly: GCA_913061325.1. GTDB lineage: Bacteria > Bacteroidota > Bacteroidia > Chitinophagales > Saprospiraceae > CAJXUU01. The sequence goes on from CAJXUU010000011.1 coordinate 33,387, forward strand.
TGTATCTGAAAAGTCAATAAATGCCATTATAGGTGCTTCGGGTTCTTTTGAAGTAGTACAAAGCATGAATGGAAAAGATGGCTCGTTTAATAGTATGACAGAAATTGCATTGATTGATTATCACCTTATCTCTCAAAAAGTCATTTCTTCTACTCTTTCGGAAAGGATGAATATGAAAAGTTTACCTGAGTCTAGAGTAAAGCTGATAGTTGTAGCTATGATATTGATAAATAAAGCGATAGAGATTATCAAACCAAAGAGGCTCTTGGTATCTCCATTTGCGTTAAAAGAAGGTGTGCTTAGTGAATTGGTGAGCGATTGACCAGTTAATTAAATGTTGAGGTCAAAAAGTGAAATATGAAAATATTAATGGTGTGTTTGGGTAATATTTGCCGATCTCCATTGGCAGAAGGTATACTGAAATCAAAAATAGAAAGAGAAAGCCTTGATTGGACTGTGGATTCAGCGGGAACAAGTAGTTGGCATATAGAAGAAATTCCTCATAAGGGATCGATAGCAATCGCTAAAGAAAATGGAATTGACATTACTAATCAACGAGGCAGACAGTTTTCTGTTAGAGATTTTGAAGAATTTGATCTTATATTAGCGATGGATTCAGAAAACTATCAGAACATTGTGCAATTGGCAAAAGATAAATTACAAGAAGTTAAAGTAGAACTGTTGCTAAACTATGCATACCCTGGCTCAAATATGGCGGTTCCTGATCCATACTATACTGGTGATTTTCAAGAAGTGTATGATCTGTTGGATTTGGCTTGTGCAAACTTGATGGCTGAGTTAAGGTAGACATACTAGAATGATGAAGATCAAAATATTAAAATAGATAAACACGTTTCTGCTACATGCAATGGATTAATTTTTATATCGCAATTCTATTTTTACTTCCATTTAATCAATCGATGGAAAACGTTGATGTATATTTAAATGATGCGTCTAATGCTAGAATGTTAAAGAAGGTCAATAGAGTGAGAAGCACAGGATGTTTTTGTGGTAGAAAATATATGCCAGCCACTACTCCTCTAAAATGGAATGATACGCTATATAAATCAGCTCTTGGTCATGCTAAAGAGATGACTCGGTATAATTTTTTTGCTCATTTCTCCATAAACGGAGATGATATAGGAGATAGGTTAGAATCTTTTGGTTATGATTGGCAAATAGCTGGAGAAAATCTTGGTGAGGGACAAAAATCATTTGAAGAAGTACTGCAAGATTGGCTGGACAGTAAGAGCCACTGTAAAATGCTATTGAATCCTAAAGTAAATGAAATGGCAGTAGCTACGCATGGTAGATTTTGGGTGCAACATTTTGGAAAAACAATGCCTCCTAATACAGTAAGAAAGGGCAGGTTAAAATAATTTATTCTAGCGTGATATTATAGCTTCCTAATATCTTTTATTTACTGTTATTGTAAATAAATGTTGAATTCAATTCTCAGAAGTTAATCTATAGAACCTACAAACAAAAAAGAGGACACTCGCAATGCGAATATCCTCTCAGTAAATTTGTATTGGACAAAATCCAAATAAGTGTTTCTTAGTTTACAGACTCACTTAACGCTTTACCAGCTTTGAATTTGACCATAGTTTTTTCAGCTATCTTGATAGTTGCTCCAGTAAGAGGGTTTCTTCCGTCTCTTGCTTTTCTTACAGATGTAGAAAATGTACCGAAGCCAACAAATGCAGCTTTATCTCCACTTTTCAATGTACCTTGGATTGCACCGAAAACTGTTGCTACTGCTTCACCTGCTTGTGCTTTAGTGATACCTGCTCCTTCTGCTACTGCACTGATTAAATCTCCTTTGTTCATATTAGTATAATATTTAATGAGTTAATTATTAATGACGTAAAAGTAGGCTAACTAAGATATATAAACAAACTTTATATGTAAAATTAATTGCAGAAACCTAATAAACACGGGCTTTTAGCTGTGTTAGACTGTTAAATATTACAAAAATTTATATACTAAGTCATTCATTATCATTTTGTTGCATTGATTAATATCATTCCTTATCTTTGGAAATATATTTTTTGATTAAAACACTAATTTTATGTTAAAGAAAGCCTTATACACTGGACTTTTAGCGTTTTTTGCGCTTTCTATGAGCACGTCATTGTCGAGTTGTAAAACAAAAGAAGGATGTGGGTTAGAGGAAAAATATAGTGCACCTACCAATAAAGATGGAGGCTTATCTACAAAAAGAGGCAATTCGAATCTATTTTCAAAGAAGAAAAGAAAGAAGATGAAGAAACGTGGGCAAGGTTAATTATGACTGTTTTTATATGTTGAAATTAAATTATCAGGAATTTAAATATGAATAAAAAACCGCACCTCTTTATTTAGAGGTACGGTTATAAAAACTGTTTAGGAATTTTGTATTTATCTTACAACTATAAAATTACCTTTCTTTTCGTATTCTCCGATCGTGATTTTGTAATAGTACATTCCATGACTTAAGTCTTGGACATTTACTATATCACTAGTTTGATTTATGATCAACTGGTCTTGCGTATTAAGTATAGATATATTAAGGTCTCCTTTTACAGATACACCACTTTGGTCTATTCTTAAGTAGTCAGTAGTTGGGTTAGGAAATATTCTTAGAGAAGCCAATTCTGGACTATTTGTATCTGTGATCACATTTTCGATCTCACTACCTACTGCATATAAGTCGATGTTCTCATCCACAGCAAATGACTTTCTGTTTGATATATTGATTGCATCATGCAGAAGGATATTAGCTTTTGCAGTACATCGAATATTAACTACCGCATTATTGGCATCCAAAGACGGATCATTTGCACTTGAAAGAGCATTTATTAGTAATATGATTAACTCACCATCCGCTGACATGAAATAATCTGCTGATTCAAATTCCAAATTATTTTCGATACCCGTACCATCTAACTTAATTTCTAACAAGTCTTGGTTGATACCCAATCTTATCTCCATACCCAAAAGAGGATCTTGACCCTCTATTGTTATTGGGATTAGATATGTTTCGCCAATATTTAGGACCTTATCTTCAATTGTGATCTTCCCAGTGATAGGAAGTTCATTTTCGCCGGGGAGAATAGCATTATCATCGACATCACCTCGTTTAATTGCAATATAAGTTCCTTTGGGTTGTACTAACGAACCATTATCTATTTGAGTATTTATGAAATCCCATCGCAGACCGTCGGATTCTCCTGTAATTCGATGTCTTAGTTCGGTAAGGTCAGACGCAGTTACTTGTTCGTTAGCATTTACATCCGCTGCTAGCCATAACCTTTCATCAAGAGCTTCAATACCAAGTATATGACGCTGTATTAATATCATATCATTTATATGAAGTCCATTTCCTACTTCATCTTCAAAATCAATAGTTACAATGTCACCGAGAACTTGAGTTTCACCTTCTATATTAGTCGTAGATGAATTATTGAATATCACTCCAGGGACCGCACGACCTGTAGCTGTGTTAACAGACACTAAGTTTTCGAAACCTGAAAAATCTACTATGATAGTCTGACTGTAGTGCCATGTTAGATCATATTGCGGAAAGAGTTGTACTGAACCATTATCAACACTAGCAGTAAGGCTTTCAATACATGTAAGTGTAGTATTTGGTGAGGTAAAAAGATTAATAATCTGAACCTTCGTTTTTATTGAGTTAGTGAGCCAATCTAAGGCAGTAAAATACCTGTTTCTGAATTTGCTGTTACATCCGAAACGAGTTCCCAGATATCTGTGTCTTCATTTAATACGAATAATCCATTTGTTCCTTCTTCTAAATCTTCTATTATCAAATTTACTTGTGCGGAAGGATCCACATTAAGTTTTTTTGAAGATTCGTCATTTAGTGTCAAGTAGAAATCACCCTTGGAGTCTATCGCAAGTAAATGAGACTCCTTATTGTATCCGGCTGGAGTTAACTTGATGGTTGGGTCTATATCAATATAAGTAATGTTGATGTTTTCTACATTTGCTTCTTCAAATTCAGTATCAGTAAAAACTACCGATATTTCTTTATTGATCTGTACAGTGGCATTTGATTTCTCTTTAAGAACCGTTGAATATACTTCGTGAGTTTTGATATTGATGTGGTTGATGTCATTTTCCACTAATAATTCTGTTCTTAAGCCAATTTGGTTTCCGTCTTTTGATACTCTGATCGTTTGTCCTTTTTTTGGGGCTTCATCCAATTCTATTAAAAAATAATCAGAAGGAATATCTTGAATTATACCATTGACATTAATATAATAATCTGAGATAGTTTCACCTTGCTGATTTTCTACACTACCACTTATTTGGGTGGTAACACACACACACACCTCTGTGGTTTGAGTTATTATATCTGGATCTGGTAGAGTATTATCTATATTTTCATAACAACCTGGTGCTATAACCATGAGTGTAAGAAGAAATATGAAAAATCGTTTCATTTATTGATTATTTGATAGGGTAATGCAGATAAAATTCAAAGCGCTGCAAAAAAATTAAAAAAGTTTTAAAATTTTTGATCATATCTATTGTGTAATATAAGGAAGGTAACCGAAAGAACAGATTTAGCTATTTTTGGTGATGCTTAGTCCTATAATTTAAAGTAAATAAATATGCAAATTATTAATTGGAAATCATTGTTATAAACAATGATTTTTCGTTTGGAATCAACTTAGAAATACTCAATACTTTCAATATTAAATATAGTGCAATAGACAGGTTAGATTAGGTAAATAGCACTTGCGTTTTTGTAAAATAGTTATACTAAAAGGAAGAAAAAAAGACAGAAAAGATGTAAAATAAAAATAGCGGGCAAACTAAGTTTGCCCGCTAACGCCCTTAAGTATGATTTTATTCACACTCACAGTACAAATACTGTCTCTTATACACATCTCCGAGCCCACGAGACAGGCAG
>CAJXUU010000012.1 GCA_913061325.1 uncultured Saprospirales bacterium
TCTTCGTCGGCAGCGTCAGATGTGTATAAGAGACAGATAAAAATACAGTCCGATTCCAGGAAGAATTAAAAATATATACTTAATTGCACCTGGTAATGATGATGAGATAAGTAAGAATAGTAAAGCAAAAGCAATATTAAATCCATACTTCTCCCCAAAGTCTTTTTGGACGTAAATAAAATTTACATGGGTTTCACTTTCTTCATCACAATTAGAACAATTAACAGTAAAAGTAGGACTGCCTAATGCTTCTGCAAATTCATTTCTAGTATCGACCTCTGCATCTAGTTCTGTGTAATTTTTACATTTTTTACAATAAAACATCAATTCCATAAATCTATATTTAACAATAACAAAAAGCCTGCATTCGCTTAAGTTCTGGACTATATAGTAACTAATTAAACCATCTCACCCTTCAATGTGGCCTGATTCACTTCATCTACTCTCACCATCACATAATCTCCGGCTTTATGATCACCTGTTTTAGGAAATATAAGCATCTTGAATTGATCATTTTTGCCTTTCCAATGTTGATCAGATTTTTTACTATTCCCTTCTATCAATACTTTGAAGGTCTTTCCGATATCAAGTTTGTTGGAGTCAAAAGAAAGTTTGTTTTGCATCTCTATTACTTCAGCAAGTCTTCTCTTCTTCAGTTCGAGAGGAATATCATCTTCGTATTTTTTCGCAGCTAATGTTCCTGGCCTTTCGCTATAGAAAAACATATATGACATCGTATAATTTGTGTATTCCATGATACTTAATGTCTCCTGATGGTCCTCTTCTGTCTCACTACAAAAACCAGTAATGATATCAGCAGATATAGCGCAATCAGGGATGATCCTATAGATGGAATCAACTCTTTCTTTGTACCATTCTCTTGTATAAGTTCGATTCATTTTTTTGAGAATCCGACTGTTACCTGATTGTACAGGGAGATGGATGTAATTGCAGATATTCTCATATTTAGCAATAGTGTACAAGACTTCATCTGTGATATCTTTAGGGTGAGAAGTAGAAAACCTTACTCTCATTTCAGGACTAACAAGTGCAACCATCTCTAATAATTGAGCGAAAGTGACTTTTTCTTTTGTTTCAGGATTTTCCCACTTGTATGAATCTACATTTTGGCCCAAGAGCGTAACCTCTTTATATCCATTTTTTACCAATTCTGTTGCTTCTGCTATAATTGAGAATGCATTTCTAGATCTTTCTCTTCCTCTTGTGAATGGAACTACACAAAATGAGCACATATTATCACATCCTCTCATAATAGAGATAAATGCAGATACGCCGTTTGTTCCTAATCTCATTGGTGATATATCAGCGTAAGTTTCCTCTCGGCTTAACAATACATTGATACTTTGATCTCCTTCTTCTGCAGAAGATATCAAATTAGGTATGTCTCTATACGCATCTGGTCCTACAACTAGATCGACCAATTTTTCTTCTTCGAGTAATTTAGACTTTAGTCTTTCTGCCATACAGCCCAATATCCCAATCATTACTTCAGGACGCTCTCTCTTTACTCTGTTAAATACCCCTAACCTACGACGGACATTATATTCAGCTTTCTCTCTGATAGAACAAGTGTTAATCAAAATCAGATCGGCAACTTCCATGTTTCGAGTCGGGCCATACCCAGATTCAGCAAGTATTGAAGCTACAATCTCACTATCACTGAAGTTCATCTGACATCCATAACTTTCTATATAAAATGATTTTTGTCCTGGGATCTTACCTCCATCGAAAAAGACTTCTCCTTGTTTACTTTCGTCCACTGTCTTCTCCAGATCAGCTATGGTAGGATTGTCGTTATACATTGTGTATGTTTTATTATTTATTTCTATATTGGCTGGGTATATTAATTAACCAATTATTTCGATGTGCAAAGGTATTTAAAAAATAGATAGCACGTGACAAAGTGGCAGGAGTGTTTTTGAGGAATTGATAAATTTGTGGTGAGAGATAGAACCTTTTCCATTCTTTCCCTTCAAAGGGAAGGCGAGTGTCTGTAGCTCGGGCATGCATGATAAGGCATTTGTGAAAGTCCAGACCCTATAGCATCATCTTTCCTTTTTAAGCATAGCGAATATGATATTATGGTAATAAAATTTCCAAACACTTAATTAATTATTAGCATAATCGCTCAGCACTATATAATTTATATCGAAGACATTATCAAGAAAAAACGGGAGAAAGGGTTTAACATACAATGGAAAGTAAGGAGAATGAATTATACGCATATTAAAAATTTAAATACATTGATTGCCAGATACCTAAGGCAACGTTTTGCCATTTCAACAGGTCTTATTATCAAACCACATTATCTTGAAATACTTCATCTACATATTCACCTTTACTATCTTTTGCACATCATGTGTAACGGACAAGCATTGGTATGATGACGTAGTTAGGAATAAAGTATCTGACGAAGCAAGTAGCTATTTTGCACCTAAAGGCCAAAGTGAAAATTTTGCGATGGATTCTGTTTTGTATGACAAGCTAATAGAAAATGGTACAAGTGATTATTGTGCAATGGTGTCTGCCTTTGCCATGAGCGATGTTGAACTAGAAAGACAATTACCCAATCGATGTCATAGTCAATTTTATGAATTTGGAAATTGTATTGCTTCTATGTTAGAAGACACAGTTACTATCACATTCAGAACCAAAAATCTTCGTAGAAGTATAGCTAGTAATAAGATCTTAAATATCAAAATACTAGAAAGTGATCATCATGCTGAGATCATCCATTGGGGGGATTCACAAAGAGAAGTTACAAGAATAGACGGAAGTAAAGAATTAAGAAAGTCTCCATCTAGCGAAATTATACAGACCAAGCTAAAACTCAATAAAAGAAATTACGCAATTGGAGATACGATAATAGGAGAAATTAAGATCACTTCTTACCAACAAAAAGGAAGAAGAAAAATAAAAGTCAAAGAATACACTGAAGGTAAATTCAGAGCTATCATCGGTAGATATGGAGTAAACTGTATTCAAGAAAAATCACTTGCAACTTCTTGGATCAAGGAATAAAGTCTTCCTGATTTTAAAACATGTGAATTAATTGCATTCGGATAAAACTAAATCTACAATATTCTATTTGTATTGTAGAAAAATGATTTAGACATATGTTCAGATACATCCCATTCGAAGAGATTGAAAAAAACAAATGGAACGGCACAGTCCACTACGCTAACAATGGAAATATCCAAGGCTATCATTGGTATCTCAAAGCCGTGCTAAGTGAATGGGGAGCAATCGTAGAAAATGATTACGAAACCGTTGTGCCTGTAATCACTGAACCTATCAAGCCATATCAGTATCGCTTACTGCAAGAGTTAGGCCCGTATTCTGTCAATTTGCTTAATAAAGAGAGAATGGACAAAATTTTGCCACTTCTCGAAAAGCACAACAAAAGCGCTCAATATCCAATAAATAGTAGAGTGAGTTCTTCCCATCTTACAAAGTACATACACAAGGCAAGACAGAAGTCGGTTTTTCTAGGGGGAAAGAATTATGATGATTTATCAAAAACATACAGCGACGAGTTGCTTGATAATCTTTATGGGAATGGTTTTGAAAAGATCAAGATAATGTCTGGAAAAAAGCCAGAAGTAATAGTAGAACTGCTGAAAGAAAGTAAACAGTACAAAAATGCCCTTATGCGGATAATGTATAATGCAATGCACCGAGGAGTAGGGTTTTCAAACGGAATAGAAGACAAAACTACAGGAGAGATATTAGCAATCAGTTTTTTCTTAGGTACGCCAAGTTCAATCTCAGAACTGGTATCATTTACCAATGGAGAGAAAAAGTATCGACAATTGATTTTTGATTTAATATTCCGAAATAACTCAGAGAAGGCATCTAAAGTAGAGACTTTCCACAATGTAAATGACTTGCAAGAAATGGGATTTGATTTAGAACCTGTTGGTGATATTCAATTTAAACGTTCGACTTTCTTTAATTTTAAAAAGGCTTTTGGAGGAGCTGTGTAGCAAAAATCAATAGGGAAACAATATCGGATAATTTCTACCAGTTCAACTAATTATTTTAATAAATAGAGATCCTAAATCATTGTAGATTATAGACAATTGGAGGAAATCATTTTTATAGGTAGTAGGTGTAGATGATACAACATCGGGAATGTCTACAGCCGCTAGATTTGAGAAAGAATAATTATATGTTAGTTCTAGGTCTATTTTTTGGAACAAGGTAACGCCTGCACCAAGTTTTGGTATGTAAAAGAATCTGTGGACGACTTCATCCAATATATTAGTGTCTCTTGGAGGATCGAAGTCGATATAAATATCTTCTCTTTCAAATTTGGCAAGGTAACTAAATCTTAGGCTCGCAATAATGAACCAGGTTTCTGATAAAGAAACATTTAAATGTATTGGTAGATCTAAAAAAGTCGCTTTGTGATTCGAAATATCTATATCATTAAATCCTTTGAAGTAACTTATTCCTGATGAAACGTTAAGTTTTGTTTCACTATCTATGATATATGATAACCTGAAGTTGAATCCAAAGGAGCCTTTTTGATCAGAGTCGCCAATTCTAAATATTCCTTGAAGACCTTCATTGTTTGTTTTCTTATAAAAGTTTTGCATTGTGCTTAACTAAGCTCCGAAATTGAATTTAGATTGTCCATAAGATGTCACAGCTATGCAAAATATAAAAAGGATAAGTAGAATATTTTGTCAGTTCATAAGTTCAAGAACAATTGATCATTTGTAAAGCTAAGTAAAAGAGATTTATTATTCAATTAACGAATAAAGCTGCATTTCGAAATATCTTTTTTTATTCTTTCATCTAAAAATACTTGTCTGACTATTAATCATATCAATAACGATTTTATTATTCTAGATGCTCTTTGATTAGCATGGATCTTACAATGAGTTTTTGTTGTTGCAACAAACAACAATTATGATGAAATCGCATTGTAAATGTATCTAAACAATATAAATTATGGATAGAAGGAAATTTATCAAAGATTCGGCAATAATAGGCGCGGTAACTGTTAGTCCAAGTATTGTGCTTGCCAATTCTGGAATGTACTCTGATGAACGATATCGAAAAGTACATAGAGTTCTTACAGCAGGAGCTACCTTTGTCGGTACTTTGCCCATATTAAGAGCTTTTGCAGGGAATCATACTGATTATGTTTCACCATTTGTATTGTTTGATGAATTTGGCCCTGTGGAAGTAGCTACTAACACAGATCCGCTAAAGGTAGAAGCACATCCTCATGCAGGAGTGACACCTACTACTTATTTTGTATCTGGAAGTGGCCACCACAAGGATAGTCTCGATTATGATTTTCAGATTGAAACGGGAGAATTTATGATGTTCAGTTCTGGTAGTGGGGCAATACACATGGAAGAGTCAGGAAATATTTTAAAAACAGAAGGAGGACTGATGCATGGATTCCAAATCTGGCTTAATACTCCCCAGAAGTATAAATGGGACGCTCCCTCTACTACCATAAATAAAGGAAAATCAATGCCAACGATTGTTCATGATGATTTTACAGCGAAGGTGATCATGGGAGAGCTATTTGGACATAATGCAGATGTGAAGACATTATCGCCAACTTTCTATTATCATGTAAATCTTGAAGAAGATAAACGTCTTGATATTCCAACTGATCCTACGCACAATGCATTTATATATGTTGTTGATGGTGAATTGGAGATCGAAAACCAGAAGTCTCTAAAAAAGAATCAAGTGGCACTCTATGAAAGAGGTAAAAGTGATATCAACCTGTATGCTAATACAAAAGCTGAATTTTTTGTTCTAGGTGGAAAGCCTCTTGATGAGGTTGTGTTTTCTTATGGGCCATTTGTGATGAATAATGAGGAGGAGATCAGACGATGTATTAACAATTATAATACAGGGAAGATGGGAGACCCGGAAGTGGTTAATAAATCATAGATAGTGGGTTGAAAAATAAATTAGTCACAATTATTTTCATTCTAAAAGCTTAAAGAATGATCAAGGAAGACAGAACAGAAGACTTATCTGTGTAGAACATTTCATCTATCCTTTACGTTTTGTATTATTACATGATGAATTCTTTTTTCAAATACGCGATTTGCTGGTTTTTTATTGCTATATCATTTGAAGTAGCAGCACAAAAAACGTTTCAACCAAAAGCTACCCAGATAGATTGGAAGGGGATTGTATATCGAAAAGAGATTGCCTATGAAGCTAGGATTCATACGAATGGTGGATTGATTGGTGTCAATATAGGAAAGATTAAGACTTATTATAAAACCAATTACTATCACCTTAGTATTGGCTATCTCAAGGATCCTAGAGAAAAGCGACAGAATAGAAATTTATCATTTAAGTTTCCTGATAGAAGTAAGTCTTTTGCATTTGGCAAACAAAATTCAGTGATAAATATTCGCGCAGGAGTTGGATCAAAACGATTTATCAGTGAAAAAGCTAAAAGAAAAGGGATAGCGATAGGATATGATTATAATATTGGGCCGTCTCTGGCACTTTTAAAGCCTTACCAATTAGAGTTAATCTATGAAGTAGATAGTGGTTCGCCTAACGATAGAGAGATTAGAGTGGAAACTTATTCTGAGGATAACGCTGATAAATACCTGAATTTCAATGATATATTTGGTGGAGCTGGGTATTGGAATAATTTTGGCCAAATATCCATCATACCTGGTATCCAAGGAAAATTAGGACTATTCTTTTCTATGGGAGCATTTGATAAAACAATTAAATCAATAGAAGTAGGTGTAATGGGAGATATTTATATCAAAAAATTACCAATAATGGTAGCAACTGAAACGGTTAGTAATAAACCTTACTTTTTTAACTTTTATGTCAAATTCCTTTTCGGGAAGAGAAGTAATTGATCTTTTGTCATATGGTAAGCTTACCTTTACAAAACTAAAATAGTCACTCAAGCATTGTGATTAGATTAGGATATATAAAAGTCTTTTCTGATTGATAAAAATGATGGAAGGACAATTGAAATAATCATAAAATAAGAGGATGTTAGAACTTCCTGTAATAAATAAAGAAACAGCAACTAGAACAAAAAAACCAGATTGGTTGAGAGTGAAGTTGCCGATTGGTGAAGACTATAAACGAGTTCGGAGTCTCGTTGATGAATATAAATTAAATACTATTTGTCAAAGCGGGAATTGTCCCAATATGGGGGAGTGTTGGGGAGCTGGTACTGCCACTTTTATGATTCTTGGTAATGTATGTACAAGAGGATGTTCGTTCTGTGCAGTGAAGACTGGGCGGCCGCCAGAGTATGATGAAGATGAACCGAGAAGAGTAGCTGAAGCAATCAAACTGATGGAGGTGAAGCACGCTGTAATCACTTCCGTGAACCGGGATGAACTCAAAGATAGAGGAGCAGAAATCTGGTATCAAACTGTCGTGGCAGTAAAAGAAATGTCTCCGGGTACAACTATGGAAACATTGATCCCAGATGTGAAAGCGAATTGGGAAGCCCTAGAAAGAATGATCAGTGGAGGACAAGAAGTAGTTTCTCATAATATGGAGACCGTAGAAGCACTCTACAGAAAAGTAAGACCTCAAGGGAAATACCATAGAAGTCTTGAGCAGATCAAAAGAATAAAGGACTATGGCAAAAGAACCAAAACTGGCTTCATGGTCGGTCTGGGGGAGACTGACGAGCAAGTATATCAAATAATGGATGACTTGATAGAAAGTGGCTGTGATGTCGTAACGATTGGTCAATACCTACAACCTACAAAAATGCACTTAGCTGTAGATTCTTTTGTCCATCCTGATAAATTCGCTGAATACAAGGAAGTAGGTATGCAAAAGGGATTTGACTATGTAGAAAGTGGACCTTTAGTTCGGAGTAGCTACCATGCAGAAAGACATCTGTAGACTATTGTTCAAGTTAAATTAGTAAAGACTTATTGGAGAAAAATAAATATGATTAGAGCTGGGATAATAGGTTGGGGCGAGAATGGAAAGAAGATTGCAAATGCTCTACACTTTCAAATAAAGGATGTTGAAGTAATCGGTATAGCTACTGAAAATCAGGAAGGTCGCGACTATGCAATGAATAAGATGGGTCTAAAGCATGTTTTTTCTAACTTTAGTGGCTTATTAGAACTTCATCAGATTGATATGATTTGTGTGTGCTCAGACGGAGACAGGCATCTTAACCATGTGAAAAAATCATTGTCGTCTGGTTCTAATACGTTTATTGATCATCCTCTTGCTAGTAATGTAGAGGACTGTCGAAAATTAGAAAAAATTATTGATAATTATCCCTCATATAAATCTACTGTAGCCTTTCCTAGAAGGTTTGATCATAGATTGGAACCTGTTCAAAGAGATATCATAGAAGGTCGATTGGGAAATATACTTCGAGTTGATTGTCATACATATGAACCGATACTGCAACAGCCTACTGAAGATGAAGTACCTAAAGTGAGAAAGGGAATCTTTATGGATTTGATGCTTCAAGATATCGATATGGTGAGATGGCTAACTGGCGAAGAGTATGAATCTGTATACGTAACTGGTAATGCACATAAATATCCATCGCTAAAAAGACAAAATGATGCCGATACAGCAATCGCAATAGCAAAAATGTCAGGAAGTGTCTTAGTTAATTTTATTAGCTCTAGAGTAACGCATCGTGGCTCAGGGTATGAACTAAAAATAGTAGGGACAAATGGTGAAATAAACATAAGTCAATTGGACAAATATGATAAGTTAGTTGACAGCATTGACGGTAAGCCATTCTATCTGTCATCTGGTGCAAAAGAGAATGACTATTTAAGATTGCTCAAGGATTATGTAACGGCTATTAAAAATGGCAATAAAATAAAGTATCAAATAGAAGATGCGACTGAAGCTACGAGAGTCGCTGTAGCAATGACTAAATCATTTCTCTTAGGACAAGAAGTATCTCTTAAATCATAATAAAATGGAAAAAGTTCTCTCCATATTGAAAGCCAATAAGCTACGAGTAACACCAGTTCGTAAGGACCTGCTTGGTGTTTTTATTAATTCCGACACAGCCTTATCTAATCAAGATATAGAAGAACGATTACATGAAGTAGATCGAATAACTTTGTATCGAACTTTGAAATCATTTCAAGAAAAAGGAATCATTCATCGAGCATTTGATGGAACCGATACAGCTAGATATGCTGCCTGTTCTGATGGGTGTAGCGCACATGCTCATCATGATGAACATCTTCATTTTCATTGTTCGGTTTGTGACAATACATTTTGTGTAGATGAGATCAAGATTCCGAAATTAGAGATGCCTTCAGGATTTACAGCACAAAAAACGAATATAGTCGTTGATGGTATTTGTGAGAATTGTGGTTGATTGTTTATATTTTATTATTATCAAGCCTTGCTTATTTTTGCCTTCATTTATCATCTGCAGTTTTAATAATACATAGTTGTATTTACTACCTTTCGCCTCGTCGGCCGAGCATTCATTTCTTTCTTGAAAAAGAAAACTAATGTGTGTTTGGTATATAAACCACTCTTCCAAGCATTTGCTTTTCATGTCACTCTCATATTAATCAAATTCATTATCTTGTGCAGCTTAAAGAACTCAATCCTAACCTAACTAAATATAAAGAAATGAAATCAACACCACTTACAGAAGTTCATATCGGACTAGGTGCTAAAATGGCTGAATTTGCTGGATATAATATGCCTATCGTTTATACTACTATCTCAGATGAGCATGAATGTGTAAGAGAGAAAGTTGGCATTTTTGATGTCTCTCATATGGGAGAATTTATTGTACGGGGTAAAGAAGCTGCTAAGTTCATTCAATCAGTAACGAGTAATGATGTATACAAACTAGAAATAGGAGATGCACAATATAGCTGTATGCCAAACGATGATGGTGGAGTAGTAGATGATCTTTTGGTCTACAGACTAGCGGAAGATATGTGTGCAGAAGGGGAGCAAGCTTTTATGTTGGTCGTAAATGCTTCTAACATTGAGAAGGATTGGAATTGGTTAGAAAGCAAGAATAAGTACGAAGCTAGAATGATCAATATTTCTGATAATACTGGTCTATTGGCTGTTCAAGGGCCGGATGCAGTGAAGTTGGTTCAGAAGTTAACGGATTTTGATACATCATCTCTGGAGTACTATACTTTTACTAAGACTAAGGTTGCTGGGCTTGATAACGTGATACTTTCTGCTACAGGATATACTGGAAGTGGAGGTTTTGAGTTATATGTCGATTCTAAAGATCTGTTAGCGTTATGGAATGCAGTTATGGCAGCTGGTAAAGAATTCGAAATCAAACCTGCTGGTCTAGGTTCTAGAGATACCCTACGATTAGAGATGGGCTACTGCTTGTATGGTAATGATATATCTGATACAACTTCTCCACTAGAAGCAGGACTTGGATGGATTACTAAACTAAAAATAGAGGATGATTTCTGTTCGAAATCTATTTTTCTTAAGCAAAAAGAAGATGGTCTCAAAAGAAAGCTGGTAGCATTCAAAGTAGATGGAAAACGTGTACCAAGACATGATTATACTATCCACGATCTGGAAGAAAATGAGATCGGAATAGTGACCTCTGGTACTCAATCACCTTCTCTCGATATTCCTATAGGCATGGGGTATGTACCAAGAGCTATGGGTAAAGTAGGGGAGAGGATCAAAGTGAAGTTTGGTAAAAAGTTTTTAGAAGCAGAGATTGTGAAGTTGCCGTTTTATAAAGTGAAATAACTAAATATATATGGATGTTATCGCTTTTAGCGATGATATCCATATTTTTCATACTACCTCATAAACTTCATCAAAGCTCCCATAATCCACTTTCGTTCAGTATTGATCAGATTGGTAAGAACTTTATCAGCATTATGAGAGAATTGGTTCAGTTCGTTGACCACCTTACAGAATTCATCAGATTCACAACATCCACCTTCTACTTTACTTATTTCGGAGAGAACTTTGAGCATAGGATCAAGTTCTTTTTTCTTACGCTGGTAAATTACAGCTTTGAAGATGGTTACTACATCCTTTTCAGCAATAAAGTATTCCTTACGTTCCCCTTTTTTAAATTTCTTATGAACTAGACCCCAATCAATCAAAGTACGTGTATTGGTGCACACGTTACCTCTTGATATTTCTAATTGTTCCATGATATCGTCAGAGCACAGTGGCTCGGGAGTCATGATGAGTAGAGCATGGACCATACCCATGGTCTTATTTGAGCCCCAGTTGATTCCCAATTGTCCCCAAGATTCTATGAATTGTCTTTTACCTTCGTCTAAATGCATCTCGAATTATTCGTAAAACCTATGTTCTTATTGAAAATACTTTGTCAATGTTTATTGTTTGAAAACGCCAACAGTGATACTTTATAGGTGCTATCTATATACAATAAAAGGGTTATTATTGTTTTACTCAAAGTAAAGTTATTTTGAAAATATATCATTATAGTTTCTAAGTTACACCGTAAAACAGAGGGGTCAAGTGGTTGGTATTCAGGAATTAATGACTTTTCTATAAGGTTGAGATTAATTGTGAAAATGTCTAAAAGTTTCCAGCGAAAAATCTATTGATCACTTTCTTATTACAAGGAACATACCTCCAATAACTAATCCAAGTCCAATTGGGATTACCATAGTTGTGGATGTTCCAGTTCTTGCGGTATGGAAAATATTAATTAAGAGCAACACAATACCAATTAACTGGAATCCAAGTCCTATCTTTTTACGCATCGGGAGTTGTTTGAATTTGCTCATGTTAACCCTTTATATTTTTATTCATAAATTGAAAATAATTAATTTCCACTTACTAAAATTCTTATTTAAAATAAATATCAAATAGGAATCCTAAGATTGAAATAATTTTTGATGTCTACTTCTTTGCTTTCGGCTTCGCTTTTGCCTTTGGTTTCGCCTTCGCTCTTGTTTTTTTCTGGAATGCGGTTGGGTGTTCAGCCTCTACAAGCTTCTTCACTTCTTCTAGCGTCATTTTTTCAGCCTCTTCTTGTGACATTGCCTTTTTATCTACTCTAGGTAGCTTGATACTTTTTTTCTGCCATCTGATGAATGGTCCCCATCTGCCGTTTTCGATAGCTAGTTTCTCATCTTCCCATCTCTGGATAAATCTATTCGCTTCTTTTACGAGTTTAGCTTCAATGAGTTCATGCTGCTCTTCTTGTGTCAGATTATCAGCATCAAATCTTGCAGGAATATTCACAAAGAATCCATCGTACTTCAAGAATGGTCCGAATCTTCCTTTTCCTTGTGTATAAGATATCCCTTTGTATGAACCAATAGGAGATTCTTCAATAACCTTGATGTCAATTAGTTCTTGAGCGCTTTCCAATTCTAATTCTAGCGGGTCCAAAGCTCTTGGTAGATTCACAAACATTTCACCAAACTTGATGTATGGTCCGAATCTTCCTCTTGCTATGATTACTTCTTGACCTTTATATTCACCAAGTGTTTTAGGAAGACCAAATAGCTCCATTGATTCAGCAAAAGTGATCGTCTCTAATTGTTGACCAGGTTTGAAGTTTCCGAATTTTGCCTTTTCATCTTCTCCTAGTTCTTCAGGAGTTCCTATCTGTGCTACAGGTCCGAATTTTGCCATTCTTACCAATACAGTTCTTCCTGTTTCAGGATCTTTTCCTAGGATTCTTTCTCCACTTGCTCTATCAGCATTCTCTTTAGTGTCTTCTACTGTCTGGTGGAATGGTTCATAGAACGATTTGAGTAGTGTTCTCCACTCATTTTTTCCCTGAGCGACTTCATCCAGTTTGTCTTCTACATCAGCCGTAAATTTATAATTCATGACATCACTGAAGTGTTCGGATAAGAAATCTACAACGAGCAAACCCATATCGGATGCATACAATCTATTAGACGTAGCACCTGTAATTTCAGTCTTTGTTGTTTCTTCGATATTACCGTTTCTAAGTTCTAGGTGGTCATATTTTCTTTCTTCACCTTCTCTACTTTCTTTAGTTACGTATCCTCTCGCAGGATCCATAATTTTGGTGATAGTAGCTGCATAAGTTGAAGGTCTACCGATTCCTAGTTCTTCTAGTTTTTTTACAAGAGCAGCTTCAGTATATCGAGATGGTGGTCTTGTGAATCTTTCTATCCCGATCATGTTATCGAGTGGTAATTGTTGGCCTACAGTTAGTGGTGGTAGCATTCCTTTTGCTTCCCCTTCTCCTTCATTCTCATCTTCGTCTGTAGATTCCATATATACCTTAAGGAATCCTTCAAATGTTAATACTTCCCCAGTGGCGTCTAAGAAATCACTAGGACGAGTTGATATACCTATTTTAGCAGTTGTCTTCTCAATCTCTGCATCAGTCATCTGAGAAGCTATTGTTCTCTTTCTGATAAGGTCATATATTTTTTGTTGGTCTCTGTCTTCAGTAGCTACTTTTACATTTACTTCAGTTGGTCTGATCGCTTCGTGAGCTTCTTGTGCATCTTTAGATTTAGACTTATATACTCTTTCTTTGTGGTATTCAGCACCAAATTCCTTCTTAATCTGATCTCCGATTTGTCCAAGTGCTTGGGTAGATAGGTTTGTACTATCTGTTCTCATATATGATATGTGTCCAGCTTCATATAGACGCTGAGCATTCTGCATAGTTCTGTTTACTGAAAATCCTAGCTTTCTACTCGCATCTTGTTGTAATGTTGAAGTAGTAAACGGAGCTGCTGGTTTCTTTTTAGTAGGTTTTTTAATGATGTCAGCTATCTTGAAATTTGCAGTTCTACAATCTTCTAGAAATGCTCTAGCACCTGACATATCATCAAATCTTGGAGAATAATCTGCTTTGAGTTCTACTGATTTTCCAGCTGAATTTTGTACTGTAAATACAGAAGCTACTCTATAAAAAGGAGTAGGGCTAAATGCCATGATCTCTCGCTCTCTTTCTGTGATTAATTTTACCGTGACAGATTGTACTCTACCAGCTGATAATTTACCCCTGACTTTTCTCCACAATACACCTGAAAGTTCGAATCCTACTAGTCTATCAAGTATTCTACGTGCTTGCTGAGCATTCACAAGATCAACATCTACAGTCCTTGGTTCTTCAACAGCTTTAGTTATTGCTGATTTGGTGATTTCACGGAATACGATCCTCTTAGTAGTTTTTACATCTAGTCCTAGAACTTCGCAAAGGTGCCATGAAATAGCTTCCCCCTCACGATCCTCATCCGTCGCTAACCATACGGTCTCAGCTTTTTTCGCTGCGTCTTTTAGCTCTTTTACTACTTTAGTTTTCTCCGGAGAGATGACGTAAGTTGGTTCGAAGTTATTTTCAATATCAATTCCTTGATCACCTTTGGCAAGATCACGAATATGACCTACACTTGATTTTACTTTAAAATCTTTCCCTAGGTATTTTTCAATTGTTTTTGCCTTTGCTGGTGACTCGACAATTAATAAGTTCTTAGACATATGTGACCTTTATGTTTTATTCTATATAGAATAGTATTGTTCTTGACTAAAAGATTGCAAAGCTAACAAAAGTTTTTTTTCTCAGTTGAACAGTAGTTTAACTGATTGCTATTATTTACTTCCTAGACAGTTGATTTACATATACTGTTATATAATAAGTGATGATTGTACCTATTAGTATTTTCACTAAAGCTCCGAGCCAGAAAGGGGAGAACCCATATTCAATACCTTTTTCGAGACCATATATTGTGACTAGTCGCCCCACGCCAAATAACAATATTATTATTGTGCCAAGGCTTGTTAACGACAATATTATTAGTATTCCTTTTGATTTAGTAGATTCATATATGTATGATATGATCGTACTACTGATGATAAATCCAATAAGAAAACCTCCACTTCCTCCTGTTAATTTCTCTAAACCAAATTCGCCATTAGCAAAAATGGGTAATCCCAAAACACCTAACAATACATATATAAAAGATACTAAGAACATATCTCTTGGCTTATATAAAAATGCAAGAACCAAAATCGAAAGTGTTTGTCCTGTAATAGGAATATCTCCAACATCAATAGTTAATTGAGCACTTATTAATATGATGAAAATACCTAGTCCGATTTTTAAAGAATGTATTAAATTCATAAGTGCTAGTTATATTAATTTATTGTGATTTAGAGTCAACATATTGTGGGAATATCAGTATTTTGTAAATTAAAAGCAGCGAAAAATGAGGAATGTATCTCTTATAAATGTGGAAGTAATTTCATGAATATGCAATCCAGTTGGCTTTAATCAACGAAATGAGTTTCTAATTCAATTCAAAACAAAACTATTATTTTAATTATGAAGACTCAACAATCAATACTTATTTTATTTTTCTCTCTTTGTTTTCTATTCTTTTCTTATTCTTCTTTTAGCCAATGTTCTATTAGTAATGTGACCGCAACTGTTACAGCTTGTGAAGGAGATGATTTTGATGTAGAAATCAACTTTGAATACGAGGATGTAACAAATCAGTTTACCATCGTTGGCAATGGAGTTAGCTATGGTACTTTCGAATATACAGATTTACCAATCACTCTTCTCACTTTAAATGCAGATTGCGATACAGAATATGAATTTGTTGTTACAGATGCTGAAAATAATGATTGTTCTGATTTTGTGGAGTTAGGACCTGTTTGCTGTGAAGGTGAATGTATGATGTCAGAGCTTGTGATTTCAGCATCTGAGTGCGATGGAGGATTTTTTGATGTGACTATAGATTTTGATTACAGTAACACTTCGGACTCCTTTATGTATGATTTAATAGATGTCGCAGATGGTGCAGCTGATTATGCAGACCTTCCGATTACTATAAATGTAAGTAGCAATCTCAGTGGATTTGGAATCACTATTGTTGATTCTGAAGACAATACTTGTGGTTTAGAAACCTACCTTGATAATCCTTGTGCAGAGGATCCATGTGCAATTGGACAAATAGAAACTACTGTACAAGATTGTATGTCAGGATATTTTAATGTTACTATATCTTTCGATCATGAGAATAATAGTGACCAATTCACTGTCGTTGGAAATGGTCAAAATTATGGGCAATTTTTCTATTCTGATCTACCAATAACGATTTCTGAATTATTAGGAGACTGTGAAACCGAGTATGAATTTATTGTAACTGATGTCGAATATAATGATTGTAGCAATTTTACAAGTATTGAAGCTGTATGTTGTGATATGCCAGAATGTGAATTCTCTGAACTAATATTGGATCCTTCTGCTTGCGAAAATGGGTCTTTTAATTTGATCATTGATTTTGATTATTCTGGAAATACAAATGAATTTTTTGATCTCTTTATTTTTGATCAACTTAATGAGATAGTTTTCGAGGATTTTGTAGCGTTTACAGAACTCCCTCTAACCATATCCATATCTAATACAGAATCCCAATACTTTGTAGTTTCAATCTTCGAAAATGATAATGAAGCTTGTAACATCGATGGAGATTTTACGAATCCGTGTTATGAAGATGGTGATTGTGTTATTAATTCTATTGATTTTGGAGAAAATCCATATTGTGAAAATGGATTTATAGAAACGGATTGGTTCATCTTTGGAGAGAATACAAGTGAAGTCGGGTATGACATTTTTATAAATAATGAGTTCATAGTCTTTGTACAATATAACGGAACTGGACCATATAATTTCGATATTGAAGATCCAGGTACTGAATATTTTACTATTAAAGCATGTGATAATGACAATTGCTGTTATACGTGGGAATTTATGAATCCATGCTTCGAAAGTGAATCATGTTTTATCGGTGAAATAACAGCGACTACCAGTGATTGCAATAATGATAATCAATTTTCTGTAACACTAGATTTCGAATATGATAATACCAGTGATCAATTTACTGTTGTTGGAAATGGAGTAGATTATGGGCTGTTCAATTATTCTAATCTACCGATTATTATCGATGGTCTCTTAGGAGATTGTGCGACAGAGTATGAGTTTATTGTAAATGATGTAAATAATAACGATTGTACCAATTTTACAGGACTAGATCCAGTTTGTTGTGAAGAAGATTGCGAATTATTTGATTTGATCTTGGATGTATCAGAATGTGTGCAAGGTTCTTTTGACTTAACAATCAATTTCGAATATTCTGGGACAACCAATGACTTTTATGATTATATAGTCTATGATCAACTTAATGAAATAGTGGCTCAAGGTTATGCACCATTCGCACAGCTTCCATTGGTATTGAGTATAACCAACACAGAATCTCAATATTTTGTTGTGTCGATATTTGAAAATGATAATGATGGCTGCTTTATTACAGGAGAAATAGAAAATTCTTGCTATGAGGAGTCGGGCAACTGTTTAATTGGCGAGATCACAATTACACAAAGTGACTGTAATGATGAGGGATTTTTCAGCGTAACACTCGATTTCGAATATGACAATACCAGCGATCAGTTTACTGTTAATGGCAATGGAAATAGCTATGGCACATTCTCATATGCAGATTTGCCAATTACCATTGATGGCTTAGAAGCTAATTGTGATATTGAATATGAATTTGTAGTACATGATGTAAATAAAAATGATTGTGCTTCTGATATAGGAATTGGTATAGTATGTTGTGAAGATGAAGAATGTGAATTATTGGATCTGAATCTGGATT
Organism: uncultured Saprospirales bacterium; assembly: GCA_913061325.1. GTDB lineage: Bacteria > Bacteroidota > Bacteroidia > Chitinophagales > Saprospiraceae > CAJXUU01. The sequence continues at coordinate 17,643 of CAJXUU010000012.1, forward strand.
CTGGAGAATGCACAGATGGTGGATTTGAACTTACAATTGACTTTGAGTATTCTGGTACTACAAATGACTTTTATGATTATATAATCTACGATCAAATGAACGAGATAATAGCACAAGGCAATGCCCCTTTTGCTCAATTACCATTAATAATTTTAATCGTCAATACTGAATCGGAATACTTTATAGTGTCAATATTTGAAAATGATAATGATGGTTGTTTTGTAACTGGAGAGATAGAAAATCCTTGCTTTGAGCCACCCGTAGGCGATTGTTTTATTGACGATGTCACTGCTGTGGTTTTAGCTTGTGAAGGTGATGTTTTTGATGTCCAGATAGGTTTTGAATCTGACAATACAAGTGATCAATTTATAATCAATGGAAATGGTAATAACTATGGCACATTCTCATATGCTGATCTTCCCATAACATTGACTGGGTTAGAAGCAGATTGCACTACAGAATTTGAATTTGTAATCCATGATGTGAATGATAATGACTGCACAGCTGGAGTTGATTATGGCCCTGTTTGTTGTGAAGACTTTAATAATATTCTAGAAATAATTATCACCGATTTTATAGATGAAGATTTCATAAATATCGATGTGAATGTGATCATTTCTCTTCTCAATGGATGTGACCTTGAGGTCTATTTGGATGGAAATCTATATTCAATATTGACGGCGGAATCTACCAACTTTGATATTGGACCTTTTGAATGTAATACGGATCAAGTAGTCGTTTTGACATTTGTAAATACCTGCACAAACGAATCTGTTGATTTTGAAATTGATATAAGTGATATCGATTGTACTACTTCCGTAGAGTCTTTTGACATAACCGATGTAGTTATTTGGAACCAAACGCAAAAACAGCTTTTAGTAAATCAAGCAATCGATGGTAGTTATAACCTTCAAGTACTTAGTATTGACGGCAGATTAGTAAGCCAAAATAATCAAATCCAGCAAGGGCAAGTTATCGATCTCAATAGTATACATCCTGGTCTATACATTGTTAGGTTGATAGATGAGGATAAAGGCAAAATAGGACTGATGAAGATTTTAGTATACTAATTACGGGTTAGTAAAGTTATTTGTCAAAGTATTTGGAAATGCCCCTACAAGATGATTGTAGGGGTATTTTTTATATAAGCAACAAAAGTTATTGAGAGACTTGAAGTGAAATATATTGTTATATCTAGGCCTTAGTCAGTTTAGGATTTTGTGTTTTTATTTTCCTTAAAGAGCACAAAACTGTTTGAGGTAAGAGTGGTGTAAGAAATGGATTGTGAATACAAACATTCGTTGTGCAATAAAGGTTCTTATCCGAGTTTTTTGTGCTTAGGAAAATGGAAATTCAAAATACGTTAAGAACTGGATAAAGCCTTGGGTTTTTTGCTTCGTTTTTGGGCTAAGCCAAAATGAAGGTCGGTCGCGGCGAGCGACAATAATAGTTTGAAATCCATGAATTCGCCATTATTTATAAAATAAGAATAACCTTACCAAGTCAATATTCTTAAACTTGCTGAATATTTCTTTTTTTAAATAATATACCAAATATGATTCTTTATATTTGACATTGTGTCAACCACAAACTTATTTAAATATCCAAAATGAAATTCAATTTTCTATTTGCAATTATATCATGCCTCATAATCACAAGTTGTTCTGACGACAAACGAATCGGAGATGCCAAGATCCTACTATTCAATAAAACAGCTGGTTATCATCACGATTGCATAGAGAATGGCAGTAAGGCAATCATAAAAATGTGTGCAGAAAATAATATCCAAGTTCAGACAACAGCAGATCCTTCTTTTTTCAAAGAGGAAGACTTATCTGTTTTTGCTGCAGTTGTATTTTTTAATACAACTGGTGATGTATTAGATGCAGCACAAGAAAATGCATTCGAAAGGTATATTCAATCAGGTGGGGGATACGCGGGTGTGCACTCAGCTTCGGATACAGAATATAAGTGGGAATGGTATGGTCAACTTGCTGGAGCACATTTCATAAGTCATCCTAAGATTCAAGAAGCAAAATTTGTTGTTCAAGATTCGAGTTTTGCGGCAACAAGTTTTCTACCTAAAGAGTGGACCAGAACAGACGAGCTCTATAATTTCAACTTGACTAATCCTGATGTCAATGTGATCCTTACAGTTGATGAATCTACATATGAAGGTGGAGAGAATGGAGCGAATCATCCCATGGCATGGTTTCATGAGTATGATGGAGGTAGAGCATTTTACACAGCACTCGGACATACACACGAGAGTTATAAGGAAGAGTTCTTCATGAAGCACTTACTAGAGGGAATTAAATATGCCATCGGCGATAACATGATCTTGGATTACTCTAAAGCAAAAACAGCAGCGATGATTGCAAGTGATAGGTTCTCGAAAGTGCCACTCTCTGCTGGGAAATTTGACGAACCTACGGAGATGGCCATTTTGCCTAATTTGGATGTATTGATTGCTGAGAGGGGAGGAGACTTGAAAATGTATAAAGCAGAAACAAAAGAATTACTAGATGTTGGTAGACTAGAAGTCTATGATGATTCAGGAGTAGAGGGAGTTAATGCAGAAGAAGGATTCATGGGGTTGCAGGCGGACCCTAAATTTGAAGAGAACAATTGGTTGTATACTTTCTATGCTCCAATTGGAGAATTAGAAGTCAATAGATTGTCTCGTTTCAAGTTTATAGACGATAAACTGCAGATGGGTACAGAGCAAGTTATTCTCGATGTAGCGAGCGATCGTCAGATATGTTGTCATACTGCGGGATCCATTGCATTCGGTCCAGGAGGGCTGTTGTTTCTGTCTACAGGGGATAATTCTACTCCATTCGATGAGGAAGATGCAGAATATGTAAATAATGGGTACGCTCCTCTGAATGATTTACCAGGCAAAAAACAATACGATGCCAGACGATCTTCTGGAAATACAAATGACCTCAGAGGGAAAATCTTAAGAATTAAAGTAGAAGATGATGGGAGTTATACAATTCCAGAAGGCAATCTATTTCCTGTTGGAATGGAGAAGACTCGCGCCGAAATTTATACCATGGGACATAGAAATCCATATAGAATCTCAGTTGATCCTCATAAAGGATATGTCTATTGGGGAGATGTAGGACCTGATGCCAATGAAGATAATCTAGAAAAAAGAGGACCAAGGGGATATGATGAAATGGGGCAAGCAAGAAAACCTGGGAATTATGGCTGGCCATTTTTTATCGGTAATAATAAACCATACGTAGATTACGATTATGCTACAGGAATATCAGGTAAACCTTTTGATCCAGCAGCACCAATTAATGATTCTAAAAATAATACTGGATTAACAAAATTGCCACCTGCACAAGAAGCATTTGTTTATTATCCATATGATAAATCATCAGATTTTGCAGGCTTAGCCAGTGGAGGAAGAAATGCGATGGCAGGACCTACTTACTATGCAGCGGATTACGAGGGAGATCAGAAATTACCCGAAGCATACAATGAGAAAGTGATCATCTATGATTGGATGCGAGGATGGATGAAAGCAGTAACACTCAATGAGGATGGCTCATATCAAAAAATGGAACCGTTTGCTTCTGATATTCGATTGAATAATTTGATTGATATGGAGCTCGGACCGAACGGACAAATATACTTGCTCGAATATGGTACAGGATGGTTTGTACAGAATGATGATTCGGGATTGTCAGTCATAGAATATAATCCTGGGAACAGACCACCAAAAATCAATGATTTTAGTGTAAGCGCATCTTCAGGAAAATTACCTTTAACAGTGGTTTTTAGCGCCGATGCTGTTGATCCTGAACACAGTAAATTGACTTATAAATGGAATTTTGGAAATGGTAATATAAAAACTGGAGGTAAAAATGAGGGCGCAGCGACATATGTTGAGCCAGGCATTTATAAAGCTACAGTAGATGTCATTGACAAAGAAGGGTTAGTCACAACTAGTCAAGAAATAAATATAATAAGTGGCAACACTCGACCTGAGATTTCTATTGAGCTAGTTGGTATAGATGCGAACACATATAAATCAAACGCTCCTGTAACATATAAAGTGAATGTAAAAGATGAGGAAGATGGCCAAGCAATTGATCTATCAAAAATTCATGTATCCGTTGATTATGTAGATGGTTATGATGAAGCTAGTATTGCAACAGGTCACCAAGAATTTTCTGATGTATCATTAGGTGAATCGTTGGTCAAGACTAGTATCTGTAGATCATGTCATAAAGTAGACGAAGCATCAATCGGACCTTCCTACACCAAAATAGCAGAGAAATACAAATCAGATTGGAATAGCACAGGATACCTCAGAAGTAAAATCATAAATGGTGGAACTGGTGTCTGGGGTGAAAACGTAATGCCAGCAAATAGCGAAGCTACACCTGCCGATGTGAAAAAGATGATCAAGTATATACTCTCTCTTGCAGAAGAAGATGAAAAAGATAAAATGGCTCCAGAAGGCACAATCACTCCTGCTAAAAATAGTGAAGGGAAGGTTATGGTGGTGACTGCTACTTATACAGATAAAGGAGCGGAAGGCAGTCATCCGCTGACAGGGAGTAGTAAGGCTGTATTAAAGGAAGGAAACTAGTGGAGTGTCATTTTGGACGAAATGCTAACAATTCTAAAATAGTACAATCCTGTGTAAATAGATAGCCATCAATGAATGTAATTCGGATCAAATTGTCACCTAAGACCTCAGAGAGGTCAACCTAATTAAAAAAGAAAACAATCAATCACTGACCTCAGAGAGGTCACACATCAACAACTAAAAATAGTCACAATATTATTAGATCGATCCTCAAGTTGTTTATGCAAATTAAGAATTAGCAAAATCTATTACTACCTTGTAACATCTAATTAATAACCCTCCCCCCATATAAAAGTTATTTGCTTTTAATTGATTACTTAATTCAATTTCATGGTACTTATATCTGAAACTCATATTGATCAATAAAACTTTCACTATGACAGACCAAGAGTTAATTGAAAAATAAGAACTGGAAATATCGAATCCAATCAATTAGAAAAGACATTACAAAAAATTACTAAATCAAAGCAACATGGACCAAATAGATTGTCTCATTGATAGAAAATAAAGAAGCAACGGAGTTACTAACAAAGTTAAATTAACTCCCCCAGCTAGATAATGATAATTACAACCATACAAGTGCAAGTCGCGATGCAAATATTATTGCTCTGAAAAGAGTTGTGGCACACCCCAGTTAAGCGATGCTGATTACAAATTAACACCTGACACGATGTAAGTATTATGCTATGAGAATAGTGATTTGAGCCACTCCAGAATTGGAGTGGTTTTTTTGAAGTCCTAATTTAAATTTTATAAACAGAAATATCATGTCTACCTTTTTGATATAAATGAAATTCATCTATTTTAGTTTCAATGGCACCTTACAAATATATTTCATTTACCAATGTATTAATATATTCAGGTATTGGATTCTTGGGATATCTTTCGTCTCTATTTATTGATAAATGGATGAAACGAGAGATTAAATAGAAGAGGGCGTAGAATACTTAATATCAACAATGCATAATGATGTAAGAGGTACTATCTGCCCTTCTTACCTATGTGTAAAACAGTAAAATCATAGGAGTTTTCAGTAGATAAAAACAAATGAAATATGGAAAAGTTGAAAGTACTTTGGCACTATTTGGTAGATATTCAGAAGTTGTATTCCTAACTCAATTTGCCAACCAATTTCCTTATCATCTCCACACCCATATCTAACTGCTCTATATCAATAAATTCATTAGCTCTATGTGCTTGAGCAATAGAACCAGGTCCACAAATTACAGATTGGAATCCTCCATTTGAAAATTGTCCAGCTTCTGCGGCATAGGCTACAGTGCCAGTTTCTTGTATAGGAGTGAGAGATTTAATAAATGCAACTGCATCATCAGATTCTGCAGTATCAAGTGGCGGCACAGGTGGATGATGTTGTGCGTTTTTGATCTCAAATCCAGGAAAAGTTTCTCTTAAGATTGATTCTCTTTCTTGGCAGTATGCTTCGAATTCAGCTATGATATCTTCTGTTACATCTTGAGGGATAACTCTCACATCCCATTTAAATAACGATTTGTCAGCAATTACATTCGGGGCTATTCCAGCATTGATCTGTCCTACGTGGAGAGAAGAGTGGGGGGGTGTAAATCTATCATCAATTCTACCCGCTTCTACCAATGCGTTCATCTTATTTTCTAGCCAGATGATCAACCTTGCCGATTCATGTATAGCACTCACTTCTTGGCGAATTCTACTACTATGACCGGCAGAACCATTAACTATTGTTTCAATCACACAAATTCCTTTCTGTCCAACAATCGGTTGCATCATAGATGGTTCTCCGATTATCGCATACTTAGGTTTTTCGGTATAGGTTGATTTTATATGCTCTACTAACTCAGGGGCTGAAAGACAACCAATCTCTTCGTCATATGAAAACGCGAAATAGATAGGTTTTTTGAGTATAGCTCTACTCATTTTAGGAAGTACAGCTAAACAACAAGCAAGGAATCCTTTCATGTCACAAGAACCTCGAGCATAGAGCCGACCATCTCCTCCGTCCGTCAATACAAATGGATCAGTTGCCCAATCTTGTCCCTCTACAGGAACAACATCCATATGACCAGATAATATGACTCCTCCATCTATTGCTGGTCCTATTCTACAATGGAGAGAAGCTTTTGTTCCTTCTTCGTTCGGTACGAGATATGTCTCAATATCAAATTGCTCAATATAGTCCTTGATCCAATTCATAATGGAGAGATTAGAATCTCCTCCAAGAACAGGAAATGAAACAAGTTTGGTAAGGATCTGAGTTGCTGTCATGATTTAATATTTTGCTCTGATTTAAGTAGTGAGGTCTTTAATTCTAAGCCGAAAATAGAAAAAGTATAGCGCACAGTATGAATTGTGGTTTTATATATCGTTTGATCGAATTGTTTGGTTGAGTTTTTTAAGACTTATAGCTGCATAACTTGAATAATTTTGCAATATAAGTCGGTCGATTTTTGATAGGAGCTATAAGTTAAGTCCATTTTGTTTAATAAATAATAAAAAAGATTAAACAAAATAATCAACAGATTGTCAGTTAGTTAGGTGTTGTTTTGGCTCATTTGAAGGAGAAAAGCAAATAATAACTGACCTTTTGAGACAACCTTTTTAGCCTTAAAAGCATATCTGTAAGTAGAAATTTTAAATCAAAAAATATTTATATGAAAACATTAAGATTATTTGGATTTGCATTATTGATGGTATCACTTGGCTTTGTTTCTTGCGGAGACGATGACGACGACATGGATAATGATCCACAAACAATATCGAATCTTGCTTCTGAAACAGCAGATTTAAGTTCATTAGTAGCGGCATTGGGAGCTGCAGATTTGGTAAGTACACTTGAAGGAGATGGTCCTTTTACAGTATTTGCTCCAACAAATGCAGCATTTGATAAGTTTTTATCTGATAATGGATTTGCTACGGTAGCAGATGTGCCAGCGGATTTATTGAAAAACATTTTGTTGAATCACGTAGTTGGTGGTAAGAACCTCTCTACTGGACTTGCAACAGGTTATGTAGAATCATCTGCAACAGGTGCAGGTGGAAATGCAATGAATATGTACATATCTACAGATGGTAGTGTTACTATCAATGGAGTTAGTACAGTAGCAACTGCTGATATCGATGCTTCTAATGGAGTTATACATATCGTAGATGCAGTGATAGGATTACCTACAGTAGTAACATTTGCAACCGCAGATCCTACATTCAGTACATTAGTATCTGCACTTACAAGAGAAAGTTTAGGTGTTGATTATGTAGGTGTTTTATCTGGCGAAGGTCCATTTACAGTTTTCGCACCTACTAATGATGCATTCGGAGCTTTACTAACAGAATTGAGTGCAGGAGGATTAGGAGATATTGATGATGCTACATTGAATGCAGTTCTACAATACCATGTGGTAAATGGTGCTAATGTAAGGGCAGGCGACCTTACAGATGGTCAAGTAGTAGCTACTTTTGGTGCAGCTGAATTTACAATTGATCTTTCAGATGGAGCTAGCATCACAGATGCAAATGATAGAAATACTAAAATAGTAGTTACAGATGTACAAGCAAATAATGGAGTGATTCATGTTGTGAGTCAAGTATTACTTCCATAATTAGAATTGAAAGCAGTTGATTAGAAGGTGTCATTTCTTAGTTGAGGTGGCACCTTTTTTTAAGAATAGCATCTTTACGAATAACCGATTCCAACTGCAATAAGCAAGAATATCCACGATATAATAACGATAATACCCAGCACTGGAAATATAAACCTAAACCAACGATCAAGTGGAACTCTGCACATAGCCAACATAGCAACTAATCCTCCAAGCGTGGGATTGATAAGATTTGTTACTCCATCACCAATCTGAAATGCCAATATGGTTGTTTGTCTTGTTAATCCCAGTACTTCGCCTAGCGGAAGCATAATAGGTAGTGTAGCCAAAGCTTGTCCACTGCCAGACGGTATGAATAAATTAATCACACATTGAGAAATGGACATAGATATAGCTGCTAGATAAAGTGGTAATCCTTGAAGTAATTCAGCTAGATTGTTAGAAATCGTATCTCCGATATTCCCCATTTCCATGAGCACCTTGATTGTCGCTGCGAAGCCTACCATGAATGCCCCCGGAGCGGCTAATGCTACTGATTTTAGCACGGTTTCACTAATTGTATTGCCATCCATTTTTGATATGATTGCACTCACGAGAGCTACGATAAGAAAGATAGCTGATAGTTCATTTAGGTACCAGTGATAGGTGAATACTCCGTAGAGAATAACACCAATTCCTGCCAAAAAAGTTATGATAACCATCCAGTTTTGAGAACTCATCGAGTATTCAGTGATCGGTTTTGATAAGTTGATTCCATCTTCATTTAGACCTAATCCTAGGCTTTTGGATTTATCCTTTATTATTTTTTTGAAATATCGCACGTTATAAAAAGCCATCAAACTCAATGCAGTAAAGCAAAGAATACTTCTCAATAAATAACCTGAAAAAAGTGGAAGCTCGGCAATTTTATGTCCCGTTCCAACAGTGTAAGGATTGATAGGGGAGAGGCCAAAGCCAATGGTCATCGCACCTACAGATATACCAGCTGCAAGTATGAGGTCCCCGCCTAATGCCAGACTTAACACAGCAGCAATCGGTACCATGGCTATATTGTTTTCATAACCTACTGCAACACCTAGAAATCCAAAAATGAAAGTCATGATCACAACGATTAAGTACTTGTTCTTAAGTCCTAATTTCTTTACTAAAGTGCCAACAGCATTCTCAACAGTGGTAGATTTTTCCATGATACCAAACATGATGCCACCAGCAAGGACGATAAATATAACTTCAACTGCAGCTTTGAATCCTAATGGGATTGCAGTAAACATTTCCAAAAGACTTATCGGAGTATTATTGTCAAACGCTTTGAATGACCCAGGGATTACACGATTTCTACCATCGACCAATTCTCGTTCAAATGCTCCGGCAGGTATCAAATAGGTAAGTATCGTCACAAATATGATGATTCCAAACAGCATAGTAAGTGCATGAGGAATCCGTTCGTACCATTTGAGATTATCAGAAGTTTTTTGCATCTGATAAATATAAGAAAGATGATTAGATCAACTCATTAAATATTACTTTTTGCTAAACTGCGCATTTGATTGAATCGCATAATCGCTTTATAATGTTGACAGAATAATCGCAATTTTCCTGATAATGATCAGAAAAAAAATCTAAATAACTTCATTTACGATTGTATCTATAGTTGAGTCCACTCCGAAAACTCCTCAACACTAAAAATGTTTCTTTTGGCGATATTTTCATTTATTTCAATTAACTGATGCTCAGGCATCACTGAATTTCAAAAAATACAAATCTCATTCAAAATAATTCATTTTGAAGAAATTGATACTTTTCGGAGTGGACTCAAAGTTTAATTTTGAACTTCATTTCAATAATGAAAATAATGATTCAGTTAATAAATGAAATACTGAAATCGCTTGAAACTAATTTAATGATAAATCAATCCACATTTCCAACTTTGATCAATTGAAAATCCAAATTTATTGTATTACCCAAACTTTCCGTAAGTGGAATCTCAGCAGGAATAGAAATCCAAGATGGAGTTCCGTTTGGAAATTCTGTAATTAAACCAAGTAGCGCTTTTTGAAGCGTTAATAGGTCATGCGGTTTTATCTGACCATCAGAATTAAGATCTGCAGCTAGTAATTGATACTCTTCTGTAAAGGGTTCTAATTCAAGTAAATGTTTCTTAATTAGAATGAGGTCGTGTGGTTTGACGGTATTGTCAACAATGTCTCCTTGCACTTGAATTACGATTACAGGATCTATAAGTTCTGGGAAATCAAGGGATGGATAATCAAAGTTTAATTCTCCTCCTGTAATTGCCAATATATCAAAGGTAGGATTATCTGCATCTGCTGGTTTGAGTATATAAGTTATGTTTTCAGGAATGGAAGTCGTTGGAATAGTAGAATTGACATCATAGGTAGTTACTTCGTCTTCCATATCGCCTCCTCCAGACATGCCTGTTGCTCCTGTTGCAGCTATCAAACTATCGAAGTCATCATAACTGAATCCTTGGTCTACGGTTCCATCTGGTGCTATAATAACTAAACTAGGTGTGCCGAAGTAAGGGCCAAACATTCCTGTTTTATATATTGCAGCTGCATCTTTTCCACCTCCATCGAATCCTGCACCAGGAAATGTGATTCCTCTATCTATTTTGTATTGTGCTACATCTGCATTTGAATCGCTGGTTAATATACTCAATTCGATAAACTCTACATCGTATTGCCCTGCTCCCCAGTTTTGGTATTTTTCTTCCATCCATGGTGCCAATTGGATACATGGTGGACAAGTAGTGAAAAACAACTTAAGCACAACTGTCTGTCCTTGATCCAAATGATCAGCATATAAATTATGAACTACTCCATCAGAATCTGTAATCTGAAAATCTGGAGCAGTCTGCGTATATGCAACTAAAGAAAAAGAAAGAAATAAAATTGATATTAGATATTTCATGATATGATATTTATCTGATTATCAAAGATATGGAGAGTAGAGGAGAAAGTCAAGAGAAAATTCGGATATGTGTCTTTTGGGAGATTTGCAAGATTAATATCAAATTCTAATAAAGAAATTAACAGAGCATATAATGTCCCGCATTATTGATCTGATGAGCAATACAAGCCATAACAATATATTCGATGACGGGCGTTAGCTAGGCAAGCCAACCTTATTAGGCGGGCGTTAGCTAGGCAAGCCACCCTTATAGGACGGGCGTTTGCTAAGGCAAGCCACCCTTATGGGACGGGCGTTAGCTAGGCAAGCCACCCTTATTAGGCGGGCGTTTGCTAAGGCAAGCCACCCTTATTAGGCGGGCGTTTGCTAAGGCAAGCCACCCTTAGCCCCCAGCTTTTTTGATATTTCGATACCCTTCATCTTTTAGGATACCTATGATTTTATCTCTATGTTCTCCTTGGATGATGATCTCTCCATCTTTTACAGATCCTCCGACACCACATTTTGATTTTAGTTTTTTGCCAAGTGCTTTTAAATCGCTATCAGGTAGCGCTTCTAGTCCTCTGATAAGACTGACAGCTTTGCCACCTCTATGCTTCTTTTCAAGATGGACTCTGATAGAATCAAATTGTTTTTTATCAGTATTTACTTTTTCGTCCTCCATTTCAGGTGCATTTTCTGGATTACCCATCGCTTTGAATGCATCCCATGAAAGGTTTGTTTCTTGTTTACCCATGTTGTTTTTCTCTTTGTTGAACTTCTTTTTTTAGTGGTGACAGTTAATAATTATCTCCTCTTCTTTTCCAATTAAAGTTGATCATTCTCAGAACAAGAAATCCTAAGTCTCTAGTTCCAATATTGCTATTGGAAAGTATAATGACACCTGTACCTGTTTCTTTTACAAAAGCAATGAATGTGTTGTGTCCATTTGTTTTACCTGTATGAGTAATGATGTCGTATCTTTTTCTTTGGTCAATTATCTGCCAGCCTTTGCCTGTCTTTATAGATTCGTTGAAGTTTGTGTCTACTTCTTTGTTATGATTGTGAGCGAATATTGGAACATATGGATGATCAATAACTCCTAGATTGACTTTCATGAATTTCATTAAATCGGCTGCTGAAGTTTTAATACCTTCAGATGCGCCAAATGAAGCAAAACTCCAAGGTCCAACTTCTCTACTAGCTCTATCATATCCTTGTGTTACTACATCTTTTTTTCTTTCTTTGAAAAACACAAACGTACTTTCAAGATCCATTGGCTTGATGATGTATTCATGCATCAATTTGTCAAATGGTTTTCCAGTAGCTTGTTCTAAAACTATTTCAAGTAATCCATAGTTGGTATGCGCATAGTTGAATTCATTTGATGATTTAGGAAGAAAGTCAGTATAGAATGCCAATAGATCCTCTTTTTCGTAATAACCATATGGATTTTGTGGATCTTTCTCTTTTGCTCCAAAAAAGTATGGACGAACAGGAAGTCCAGAAGTGTGTTGGATTAAATCAAGAATCGAAACATCATCCATCCTAGGATTTTGGATTTCTAATGGAAGATGTGTATTGATCTTTGAGTCATAAGAAATGAATCCTTCATCGACTAATACTGATACCAAGCTAGCTGTGAATACTTTGGTAATACTACCTGTTTCGAAAATGTCATTTGCATCAAGACCTTCTTTTTCATTTCTAATCTTACTCCCAAAATCAACGAAGTAGGTAGAATCTTGGTCTACTATCCCAATTATAAATCCTGGTGTATCATCAAGACTGATATCTGTATCATGAAGGATAATCCGTTCTATTTCGACCTTGAGATCTCCATTTTGTGCGGATAAGGCTAACCCGATTAATATTTGAACTGTAATTAGTAAGAATTTCATAATTGTAAAATTACGGAATAGTTTGGTAATGGCAAGTGTAGATATTTAAGAGTAATCTATTAAGTTATGAATACCAATCGGATCTTAAACTTTGCATACTAAAAAAGCCAACACCCCTTTCGGAATGTTGACTTTCTAATTAACCATTAACTTATAAAAACCTATCCTCTAATTATTCATGATATTTTTCATGATAGAACTGCCATCCCATCGAAAAACATGAATTTTCAGAATATTACTTAATTAATATCATCTTGCTTGTCTTTGAATGATCGCCTGAAGTAATCGTATAATAGTATACACCTGATCGATTCAGATTTGATGCTTCTATTACAAATTGTCCTTCACCTTTTGGTGCGTCATTCGATCTTTGGAATATCATTTTTCCAGTTACATCTGTGACTAATAGACTTACTTTTCCAGCTTCAGGAAGGTTGTAAGCTATTGAAGTTATATCTCCAAATGGATTTGGTTCATTCTGTCGTACTCCGAACGCATCATTGCTTTCAAGATTTCTAGTTACAATAGCAAGGTTCATACTCTTGAGATCAGAACTATATGCTTCAGAAGCTACAGTTGATTCTTCAATTAGGCTGATTACATTTGCTGTTGCTGTTGACTGTGTCGTTATTCCTTCAATTGAGAATAAAGCTTCATTGGCTACTAAATTCATGGCTTGAGGTGTAGACCATGAAAATCTAATTTCTGATCCTTCAATGCTGTAATTTGCATCAGTAATGCTCAGTGCTTCAGATGACAATCTTACATTGTCCAAGCCTTCAATATTGACAGCAAATTGTAGTCCTAATATTGATTCTGTATTACTAGCATTTACTGCAATAGAGATCGCTTCATTCTTAGCAAACATTTGGTTTTCAATGAATAGACCTAGCGTTTTATTGCTTCTTACATTAGCGCTTGTTGTCTGACTTAGGCCATAAGTAGCATTGTTTGTTACATCTCCTACTTTGATCGCTATGAAGTTTTGATCATCCATGTGATTCTCTAGTGGACTGATAATAATATCAGTATGAAGAGGCCAAGGGTCATCGATATCAGCAAACTCTTGAGCGGCATCTATCATTACATAACTTGTACTTGATGGTAATTCTGTGATTACACCTAAAATCAATTTTCTGAGTTGAAGTAAATCTACAGCACTTACATTTTCATCATTATTGATGTCTGCAGCAATAATTTTGTATGCATCATTCAGATCGGCTAATCCTAAGATATGTCTTTGTATTTTGACTAAATCAAGTGTACTTACACCATCTAAGTAATTATCATCCTTGTTTGGAGCAATGCTATATGTAGCTAATCCAGGATTATTATTGAATGCATAATCACCTTCTTCATTTGTATTGTCAAATTTAGTGATTTCGATAGATGGAGCTTGTAGGACTACCTCAATATCATTAAGAAACTTATTGTCTGGTGTAGTTACCGATCCAGCGATTCTCATGCCGTTTCCATTATCACATCCTCCTTGATTATCTATCAATGTGAGTTCTACATCACAGAAATCAAAGTTTCCTTTTTTATCCCATACATACATTGTCACGGTAATCGTGCTATCTGATAAATCATCACAATCAAATACCTTTGATGAACATCCAGTCTCTTCATTGAAGTTAGGATCGTTTTGTGGTGGTGTAGATGTAAATGTAAATCTTAGATCTTCCGGAGAAGTACAGTTATCAAAACTTCCAAGATCAAAATCACAAGCCCAAATTTCTACCATTCCACTTTCCATTAATGCTGTACTGATATCTATACAATAAGGTGTAGGTGATTTTTTGTCTACAACCATGAATGTGTTTTCACAGGTTGTTACATTCTGGCATCCGTCAGAGACTGACCATTTTACTTTATGGTTACTCATTGACCCTTGGATGTCATCAGGAAGTGTAACTTTTACTTCTTCACCTGATGATGTAGGAGCAAGATAAATATCATCTATTCCATTTCCATTTGTATCATTGAAATTATTATCGAACGTAGGTAGATTACTTGAGAATTCGTAGTCATAAGTTCCGTCTCCCCATAAATCCACGAGTACAGTCCATTTTAGCCATTGACTAGAACAATCTCCGTTATCGTCAGCTGTGTTAGTTAACATAAGGGAAATTGACTCACATTTATTTCCATCATTGTCCGCATCTTGATTGTCATCTACAGCATACATCTGATTAGCACATGTCATTACTGGAGCTTCATCATCTAGAACTTTTATAATTTGAATATGTGACCATATTCCTACTGGATTTGTATCATTCGGATCATATTGACACCAATCGATTACAGTCCACTCATTTATAATTTTGAAACATGCTCCATCTTCGAATTGGAACGTGTCAGACTCTACATTGTATCCTACTAGAGAACACCCTGGAGAAGACCACGTAGGAATATTTTCATTTCCATCAACATCAGTACAGTCAGTTGTAAAATCATTTGGCCATGAGATGTCACCATCAAATAAATCACCTTCAGATTTTGTAATGTTTTGATCACAGAAAACTTGTGGATTACCTTCGACAGACCATCTTCTTACGATAGATCCTACTCCACAACTGTTTACATTGTTTATGATGTCATTGTATACGACAGTTGCATCTGCACATGTGAATGATCCTGTAGCTGTTCCTGTTACGCTCAGATCATCTGCATCGTCTTCACATGATATAACTACGTCTGGAGGACATTGGATGTTTGGATTAAGTTTATCTTCTACTTTTACAAATGCCCAAGTTTCATTGAAGTTGTCACCTGAAGTTCCGTAATTTCCATTCATATCTCCATCATCCCATACTCTCATCCATACTTTTACATATCCTGGATCAAGTTCACCGTCACCATCAACATCAACTTCTGCATTGGTGAGATCTTCACAACAGAATTTCACCCATTTTCCTTCATCTGGATCATTGTTATTGTCAAATGTATGACCATCATTATTGTATGTATCATTACCTGTAACGTCACATTCATCGTTGTCTCTTCTTATTTCTAATTTTACTCCTGTACAACCATCATGAGATCCATTATCTATAGAAGGAGCATAAAGTTTTGCACTACCTTGACCATTTGCAGCCTGAGTAAGAGAAATAACTATATTTTGTTTTGCAATAGCAACTGGTGCTGTTTGATCAACCACTGTTACTAGGATAGGATCTTGGGCTGTGTTGTCGCAGCAATCGCTTGCTGTATATATAAACGTATGCATACCTTTGGGAAGATTTGATGCATAGTATAAATTAAATTGTGAGTCATAAGTAATCGTAACACCTGCTGGTCCAGAAACTGAATAATCTACATAACTAGTACAATCATCATGAAGGATAGACGGTGCTTGTAAGTAGAAGTTAGCTTCACATACCCAAGGAGATGTGCTTACTGTCATATCTTGAGCCTGTACAGTAGGTGCTTCGTTATCTACTGCTTTTATTATCTGGGTGTAATTAGTTATCTCTGTCGCGCACCAATCTAGTATAGTCCAGTCTCTGATTACTTTAAAACTATTGCTACATGATTGATCACATACTGGTATTTCTAAATCTACTTTTGTTGCTACTAGATTACAGATAGCACCATTGATAGCTATTCCGTTGGCAGTCGGGTAACCATAAGTGATTGCTACATCAGCTCCTACTATAGGAGTGAAGTAATCAACAATAGCTGGCATGCTAACATCTGCTCCACAGCCTAATTCGATAGGACTTACTGGTGGTACTATGTCAGCTAAAGTTACAGCTAGTGTTCTGAATTCTTGAGTACAACCCGTCGCAGTATTACCACTGTTGTCAGTGAATAACCACGTTCTTGCGATTACTTTTTCTCCACATCCTCCGTCTGCTACTAAATCAGTGTACTCTGAAACATACGATCCACAGTTTTCCTCAACTAATGGTTGTGGTACTGGGATTAAATTGTTCAGTACATTATCTAGATCAGTACATAAGAACTGGCATTCTGGGTCATCATTGCCAGAAGGACAGTCACAACCAATTATTGCTGGAGCGAGTTTGTCTTCTACAGTGATGGTTCCCCAACAGCTATTGCCGTTAGAACTGTCAGTGATCGTGACACTATATACACCCGGGGCGGTGACAATAGTACCAGTGACACCACCGATAGATACAGAATAGTTGTCGATAAGGTCTTCGTCTTCTCCCTCTAGGATCATACCTGGAGTAATATCTGCCTCACAGTTTTGATTTAGAGATACTTGCACGTTGTCATTACAAGCTAGTGCCTGTGCTGATAAATCTGTGAAAGAAAGAAGAGAAAGGGCGAAAATGAATACTGTACTTAACATGTACCATTTTCTTTCTGAGTTTGGAAGATAAGTCTTTACCATTGGTAAAAAAGTTTTGGTTATTAAAAAAGCATATGAGTCTGCGAATAACCTATTGAAGAGAAAATGAAATAATCAATAATCTGCTGCGATAGGAAACCGCATAAAAAAGTCCTAGGACGCATTATGCGCCTAGGGTTCAGATTATTGAGGAGAATACTGCTGGGGGCAGTTTTATGATTATGGTTCGTCTGCCGTTATCATGTCCTCGAAGTGCAAATATATGTTCGGTTATTTGATAAGAAAGAAAGAAGTAGGTGGTAATTATTACACTTTTATTTTACTGATATAAATAAAATATAATGTGAAAGCACATTTTAAAATGATAAGTATTAAAAATTACTAATTTATAATTAAAAGAAAAACAGTTGTTTAGGATCTTATTCTTGGCGTAAGGTTAGATGTGAAAGCGATTTCAAAAATGTGGCTTATTAAACGAGAATTAGTTGTTGTAGTATTCACATCTTTGTTGAAAGAATAGCTAAATGTATATGATGGTCTTAGTTTTAGTCTGTCAGTTAATTTGATAGAACCTAGTGAATATTTACCTAGAATAGAAACATAGAACTTACTTGCTCTTTCATAATTGTTACTATTTATCTCTGTAATTGTAGACATGAAAGTATCATAACTATAGCCAGAAACATCGGATCGAATAATAAATGAATACTTGCTACCAAAATCTATTTCACCGAACTTTTTCAGTGACAATTTGTAATAGTATCCTTGCAACTCTAGTATATACTTCCGAATAGAAAGACCTGAGCCAACACTAAAATCACTTGCGAAACCAGAATTCGATTTTTTTAACGTTGATTCATACGTGGAAAATCTCACTTCGATTCTGTCTGCAATTTTGTTAGTACCATTTAATCCAAGACTAATGGATAGTTCTTCTCCTTTGTTATAGTTTTCATAGTAATCATATTGGTCAAAGACCTCAGAGTTAGAAAGTCCATATCCAACTGAATAGCTTATCGATTGAGCAGATAAGAAACTAGAATAGATTAGGAATAAAAAGCAAATGATTATTCGAAGCATAGTAACGGTTATGTGTATGCTATAAATGTATTACTTTTTTTTGAGTCCCCAAAGTACTGTAAGACCTAAACTATGCCTCATTGACTGTGTATTGTACGAACCTTTGAGCTCTGGAGTTAAACTGACAAATGCATTGTAGGTTGGAATTAAAGACAATCCATTGCCAAGAAGCATATGTCCAAATTGGAATTCGATCGTTGCGTGTGCATTGTAATCTCGATTTTCTATTTGTGATTCAAAAGGGATCTCATCTGTAAATGTGCGTTGTTCACCTATATTTGTCGCTTTTAGTTTAAATGTCTTGCTGAATGATAGTCCAGATTTAATTTTCAGGTTATTTCCCATACGTATAGAAAGAGGATAGGTTATAACAGAAAGAGTGTATTTATTTATATGCTCAAATGTATATATCAAATCACTAGGAAGACCTAAGCCACAAAATATATTTTGAGAAGAGTAATTAATATCAGCGGACTGTTTTTCAAATTTCAGTGCGAGGTTATTTAGTAGTCCTGTAGATTCTCCCTCATTGAAGTCAACTTTTACAAAGTAGGTGTTACCAAGCCCATATTCAGATCGAAGATGATCGTCTTTTATTAGATCAAAGTAGTGTGTAATTCCTACTCCAGAAGTTACTGACATAGATTGGCTAAGCAATGGATGATAATTTGATAAAAGGATGAAGAACAAAAAGATAATTTGCGTAAGTGTTTTCATAAATCCATTGTTTATTGAGTAGACGTAATTTTCGAATCGTAAGGTTGGTAGCAATAAATATAAAATTGAATTAATGTATTTTTTATAGAGCTCTATATTTCATGATTGTTCTTTTGTTATGTGCTAACCACTTAAGTTGGGCTTATTTTGGTTAAACAAAAGGCATTTACTTTCAGTTAATACTGAAAGTAAAATATTTAACATTCTGTTCACATTTCGTAAAAGCCTGGTAGTCAGTATGTCTATGTATTTATTTGTGAAAACAAATAATTGTTTGTGTCATTTTGTTTAATTATAGTTGTCATTTTGTTTAACTTGTTGTATATTTGATTTATCAACTAATAACCACAACCATAAATTATGTCAACAATAGAATTCGATTCAAAATTTGACCATCTTACGACTCCATTAAATTCGTTTGCGTACAATCTAACGAAGAACCAAGAAGATGCGAAAGATCTATATCAAGAGACAGCATTCAGAGCTATGACCAATAGAGAAAAGTTCAGACCTGGGACTAATTTTAAGGCGTGGACGTTTACAATAATGAAAAATATCTTCATCAATAATTACAGAAAGAAAGTTAAAAGAAATACGATCATCGATACTACAGAAAACGAGTTTTTTCTAAATAGTGGAGATAGGACTGTAGATAATGATGCTGGTAGAAATATACTTATGGATGAGCTTACTAGAATGATAAAGAAGCTTGATGAAAGTATTAAGAAACCGTTTATGATGCATTATACAGGATTTAAATATCAGGAAATTGCAGATGAGTTAGAGTTGCCTCTAGGTACTGTAAAAAGTAGAATTTTCTTTGCCAGAAAAGCGTTAAAAGCAAGTATTAAAAGTCACTATGGTGATTATGATTTGGTAAGAACAAAACTGGCTTACAGTTAAGAAATAAGATTTTTAAGAATAGTTTTAGTTAGTTAATTTAAAGTGACGGTGGTATTCTGCTGTCACTTTATTTTTTTGGTTTTTTGTTTAAATTTATTGAATGCAATATTGACTTAGCGCAACTTTTAATAAATGTTATTCTATATTACGATTTTTATTTTTGAGCCCAAAATTTCCAGTTTTTCTATACGTAAATATTATTTGCTGTCTCTT
The DNA here is from genome assembly GCA_913061325.1 of uncultured Saprospirales bacterium. Taxonomy (GTDB): domain Bacteria; phylum Bacteroidota; class Bacteroidia; order Chitinophagales; family Saprospiraceae; genus CAJXUU01. Next base: position 37,893 of record CAJXUU010000012.1, read on the forward strand.
ATACACATCTCCGAGCCCACGAGACAGGCAGAAATCTC